>CAYUBV010000003.1:0-35561 GCA_964443035.1 uncultured Tangfeifania sp. | reverse complement strand
TGATATTAAATGAATCATTTTCGGGGTCTTTTTGTCGGTCTTACCACAATTGACATTCAGTATTTTGTCGATGTATTTCCTTCATCGAATAAAAAAGTAAAAACAGCGCCTCCAAAAATTATTCCCGGCGGACCGGCAACCAATGCAGCCGTTGCTTTTTCCTATTTAAACAATGAGGCTTTTCTATCATCAGCAATTGGCAGCAATCCGTTTTCAGACTTTGCGAAAAATGATTTTAAATCTGCCGGAATCCGTCATTTCGATTTAACTGAAAACCAGCCGAAGAACCCGGTAATTGCATCTGTAATAACTTCAGAAAATAATGGCGAACGAACTATTTTTACGTACAATCCGGACAAGATAACACCGTCAGTTTCTTCCGAATATCTTTTTGATAAATTAAAACCACAAGTTTTGTTGCTGGATGGATTTTATCCCGAATTCAGTATTGAATGTGCCAGACTCGCAAAACAAAGAAACATTCCGGTGATTATTGACGGAGGAAGCTGGAAACCGCAGTATTCAGAGTTAATCCCGCTATCCGACGTTGTAATTTGTTCATCCGATTTTTTTCCACCGGGTATTTTTGATATCGATTCGTTATTTCAATATTGTAAAGATGCGGGAATTCAAAAATCGGCAGTTTCCAGGGGCGGTAAAAGCATTTTGTATACTACAGAAACGGGTAGGGGAGAAGTGAAGGTAAATACTGCTGAAGTTGTTGATACGCTTGGAGCAGGTGATGTTTTGCACGGTGCATTTTGCTATTATTATCTTTCTTCGGGTTTTAACTTTTTAAGCGCCCTGAAATCCGCTTCGGGATTGGCTACTTTTTCCTGTAAATTCAAGGGAACCAGGGAATGGTTAAATTTCAAATTGTGAGGGAACTTTAAAAAATATTCCTTAAATTGTAAATTAGTATAACAGGACAGAGAAAGAAGGGGAATGTTTGATAAATCAATTGCGTACAAGTTAAGTATTTATATTTCGCTTGCAGTAATAGGAGTTTTTATAATATTTATAATTGCTTCCTATTTTTTTAATCAGAGGTTGCTTCGCGAAAATTTAGAAAATCGTGCCATCGGCATGAGTTCGAAAATTAACGGGGTAATCACTAAAAATGTTACTGTTACACGCGAAATAACTCTAAATATTTCGGAGCAGGTAGTTTATTATAATCAAAACGATGATGTTGATAAACTGCTTACAATGGTATTGGAAAAATATCCGTTTATCAATGCAGTTCATGTTTTTATTGATTCAGCAAATGTAAGTGATTCCCGGTATTTTTATGCCGGCAGAAGTGGGGGAGATGTAGTTTATGACGAAAGTGAGGAATTGATTTACAACTGCCCGAAGAAACAGGAAATTTTTCAACGGATTCATAAATCAGAAGGTAAAAACTGGACAGAGCCCTACCGGTGTGGAGAAAAAAAGAACAATATTGCAGTTGCTTATTATTGTCCGGTAAATGCTGAAAATGAAAATAACGAACCCGTTGGGTTGGTTTATTGTGAATTATCGTTGTCGGAAATGAATGAAACAATCAACCAAATGGATTTCGGACAAAACGGCTATGCGTTTATAGTGAATAAAAACGGCGATTACATTACTCACCCAAACCCGGATTTTATACTCAACCAAAATCTGTACAACCTTTCTGAAAAAGTAGTTGATCAGCAGAAAAATTCTGTCACAGAAATTCTGAACGATAATGAAGCCGGCTCAACAATTGCATATCCTGAAATTTTGGATTATGATAAAAGCTGGGTTTATTACGCACCCACCAATAACAACCGATGGATTCTGATATTTATAGTGCCCTATAACGAATTGTTTAGTGAGCTTTATGTTGAGACTTTGCGAATGCTGTTTTTCGCAGTAATCGGAATAATTATCATCTATTTTATCATTACCTATATATCAAACCGCCTGATTCAACCACTGAGTTCAGTTACCGGGCAATTGAACAAATTAAGCAGGCCAGGCGCAAAACAATCAACAAAAAATGAAGTAAAACAAGTAGCCGACAGCCTGAATTACCTGAAATTATGGTTTGAAAAATACAAGATAACACAGGAGCAGGAAGAATTAAAAAGCCACCGGCGGAGACAGGATTTAATGCAGGCTTCGGAAATTCAACAGAGTTTGATAAAAACTGATTTCCCCGCTTTTCCCGACAGGGATGATATTAATTTATACGCACTTTACAAACCGGCCCGGGTAGTTAGCGGCGATTTATTCGATTATTTTTTCACGGATGACGAAAATCTGGTTTTCACCATAGGCGATGTTTCAGGGAAAGGTGTTCCGGCAGCTATTTTTATGAGTATTGCCCAAACCATTATCAGAAACAATGCATCGTTTAAAAAGGCCAAAAACATTGTAAGTAAATCCAATCATGATTTGTGCACCAATAACATACATCAGTTTTTTGTTACCTTGTTTTTAGGTATTCTCAACGTAAAAAAGGGGGAGTTAAATTACTGCAATGCTGCGCATACTATCTCCTTCATTCTTAAAAAAGACGGGAGTTTAACTGAACTCAATCAAACACATGGCTTGCCACTTGGTTTGTATACCGACAAAAAGTATAAAGATTCAAAAATTGAAATTGAAAGCGGAGATAAAATCATTCTTTATACCGATGGAGTTAACGAATTGCTTAACAAAAACAGAATGCAGTTCGGTACAGATCAGTTTAAGGAAAACCTGGTTTCTTTAAAAGAACTTGGCCCTGAAAAACTGGTGAAACAAATTGAAAAAAGCCTGGAAATTTACATTGGAGATACACCGCAAAGCGATGATATTTGTGTGTTTGTTATAGAATATAATAAATAAAAAAAGCCCGGTTAACCGGGCTTTTGATTTATTCTTTATCACTTGTTTCTTTCTTATGCGAAAGAATTCGAATCTTCAGTTTTTCGTTCTTTTTGTCGAACCCGACTGAAATGGTATCTCCTTCGGTAATCGAAGCCTTAATAATAATCTCCGCCATTTCATCTTCCAGGTATTTCTGAATCGCTCTCTTAAGCGGACGGGCTCCAAACTGTGGATCATATCCTTTTTCGGCAATGAAATCTTTGGCTGCCGGTGAAATTTTCAACTTGTAATTCAGTGCTTCAACACGTTCATACAGGTCTTTAATTTCGATATCGATAATGCTGTGGATATGATCTTTATCAAGCTGATTAAAGGTAACTACATCGTCGATACGATTAAGGAACTCGGGAGCGAAAGCCTTTTTCAATGCCTTCTGAATAACGTACTTCGTATGTTCGTTTTCCGATTCGGCGCCTTTGCCGATAGTAAAACCAACTCCGCGTCCAAAATCTTTCAACTGCCGTGTCCCGATGTTGGATGTCATTATTATGATTGTATTTTTAAAATCAATTTTTCTGCCGAGGCTGTCGGTAAGCTGACCTTCATCGAGCAATTGGAGCAAAATATGAAAAACATCGGGGTGTGCTTTTTCCATCTCGTCGAGAAGCACAACAGAATAAGGTTTTCTACGCACTTTTTCGGTGAGTTGTCCGCCTTCTTCGTAACCAACATATCCAGGAGGAGCACCTACCAATCGTGATACAGAGAATTTCTCCATGTATTCGCTCATATCGATGCGTATCAATGAATCGATATTGTCGAACAGGTAAGTTGTCAGCACTTTGGCAAGCTGTGTTTTACCCACGCCTGTTGGCCCCAGGAAAATAAATGAACCAATTGGCCGGTTCGGATCTTTCAGTCCGGCCCTGTTTCGCTGAATTGCTTTTACAATTTTCTTAATTGCATCCTCCTGGCCGACAACCCTTTTCTTCAGGTCTTTTTCCATGCCCATCAGGCGCTTTCCTTCGGCTTGTGCAATTCGCTGAACCGGAACTCCGGACATCATGGCAACCACTTCGGCTACTTTTTCTTCATCAACTATTTCGCGGTGATTTATCAGCTCTTTTTCCCAGTTTTCTTTTTCTTTATCGAGCAACTGGAGAAGATTTTTTTCCTTGTCTCTGAAACTGGCTGCCAGTTCAAAGTTCTGGCTTTTTACTGCCGAAATTTTCTCTTCCTTGGTTTGTTCAATTTTTTCTTCCAGTTTAACAATTCGGTCGGGCACATTAATATTTGCTATGTGCACACGCGAACCGGATTCATCCAAAGCATCAATTGCCTTGTCGGGCAAATACCTGTCGGAAATATACCGTGCGGTTAATTTCACACAGGCATTCAGCGCTTCGGGTGTAAACGTTACATTGTGGTGATCTTCGTACCGGCTTTTGATATTGTTCAGAATTTCAAACGTTTCATCCACAGAAGTCGGTTCAATCATTACTTTCTGGAATCGTCTTTCAAGCGCTCCGTCTTTTTCAATATGCTGACGGTATTCATCCAGAGTGGTTGCACCGATGCACTGAATGTCTCCGCGTGCCAGTGCCGGTTTGAGCATATTGGCTGCATCGAGTGAACCCGTTGCGCCTCCCGCACCCACAATGGTGTGAATCTCATCGATAAACAAAATGACATTATTTACTTTGGTAAGCTCATTCAGAATGGCTTTCATCCGCTCTTCAAACTGGCCGCGGTACTTGGTACCGGCAACAATTGAAGCGATGTCGAGACTTACCACGCGTTTGTCAAAAAGAATACGCGAGACTTTTTTCCCGATTATGCGTAATGCCAACCCTTCAGCAATGGCGGATTTACCAACTCCCGGTTCTCCAATCAAAATCGGGTTATTCTTTTTCCGGCGGCTGAGTATTTGAGCCAATCGTTCAATTTCGCGCTCACGCCCGACAATCGGGTCGAGGTTGTTTTCTTCTGCCAGTTTGGTAATATCTATTCCAAAATTATCGAGTACCGGGGTGTCCGATTTTGGCGCCGAACTTTTTTTCGGTCCTTGTCCGCCGGGGCCTCTCGAAAAAGCTCCGGGGGCTTCTTCATCCTCGCTGTCGGGGAAATCAGACTTGGCTTCAGGTCCTTTGTAGTCTTTCATTTGTGATTTTACAATGTAGTAATTTACGCCAAATTCAACTAAAACCTGGGTTACAATATTATTACTGTCTTTTAAAATCGCTAATAACAGGTGGCCACTGTTTGCAGTGGGGCTTTTAAATGAACGGGCTTCGAGGTATATCAATTTGAGTGTTTTCTCAGCAGCTTTCAACATCGAAAGATCAGATTTGTCATCAACTGATTTTTCTGTTTTGACCTTTTTTTCAATCAGTTGCTTAATCTCTGCCAAATTTACACCTAAATTTTCAAGTATATCAGTAGCAATCCCTTCGCCATCTCTTAAAATTCCGAGGAAAAGATGCTCTTGCCCAATATAATCATTTCCCAGCCTTATTGCTTCTTCGCGGCTGTAACCTATTATATCTTTTATTCTTGGTGAAAATTGAGAATCCATATATTTAATTTTTCATCATATTCAACAAATACTATTCCTAAATGTTGAACCACGAAATTAGTTAAAAACGCATAGTTAATTCAATAATTAAGCCTGAAGTTTTTAATAATTGTGAAGCTTTCTGATTTGCTCACAGTTAATTTGTTAATATCTTACTGTTTTCATTTCTTTAAAACCAGTAAAATTATGCCCTTTTGACAGATGATTTTACTATTTTTGTGGGTCGTTTTTCACGACATTATTTTTTATAAACAGAAGAAAGATACAAATGAGCGAAGGAGAAAGGATTATAAAAATAAACATCGAGGAGCAGATGAAATCTGCATACATCGACTATTCAATGTCGGTTATTGTTTCACGCGCTTTACCCGATGTGCGCGATGGTTTTAAACCTGTTCACCGAAGGGTTCTTTACGGAATGTATGACCTTGGAATTTTGTCGAACCGGTCCTATAAAAAATCAGCCAGAATTGTTGGGGAAGTTTTGGGTAAATATCACCCCCATGGCGACTCGTCGGTGTATTTTACAATGGTCAGAATGGCGCAAACCTGGTCGCTGCGTTATCCGATGATAGACGGACAGGGAAACTTTGGCTCGGTAGACGGCGACAGCCCGGCAGCCATGCGTTACACAGAAGCCAGAATGTCAAAAATGGCCGAAGAAACACTTTCTGATATAGATAAGAATACCGTCGATTTTCAACCAAACTTCGATGAATCGTTAACTGAGCCGGTGGTGCTTCCTACCCGGATTCCGCAATTGTTGATCAACGGAACATCGGGAATTGCGGTCGGGATGGCTACCAATATGCCTCCGCACAATTTAACTGACACAATTAGTGCCATCGTGGCATATATCGACGATAAGGATATTGAAATTGCAGAACTAATTGAAATAATTAAAGCACCCGATTTTCCTACCGGAGGTATAATTTATGGTTACCAGGGTGTTGTTGATGCTTATGAAACCGGTCGCGGGCGTATTGTAGTGCGCGCAAAGGCCCACATTGAAAATGAAGGTAACAGGGAAAAAATTATTGTTACTGAAATACCTTACCTCGTTAACCGGGCCGAGATGATACAGAAAACAGCCGACCTTGTTAATGAGAAAAAAATTGAGGGTATTTCCAATGTGAATGACGAATCGGGCAGGGACGGAATGCGTGTTGTATACGATTTAAAAAGAGATGCCATGAGCAATGTGGTGCTTAATAAATTGTATAAGTACACCGCATTGCAAACTTCATTCAGCGTAAACAGTATTGCATTGGTGGGCGGTCGGCCTAAAATGCTGAACCTGAAAGATTTAATTCGTCATTTCGTAAGCCACAGACACGAAGTGGTTACCCGCCGCACCCAATATGAGCTTGAACAGGCTGAAAAACGTGCCCATGTTTTGGAAGGACTGATTATTGCCAGCGATAATTTAGATGAAGTAATTGCAATTATCCGCAGTTCTTCTACTCCCGACGAAGCTCGTGAGAGATTGATAGAGCGTTTCGAATTATCTGAGGTTCAGTCGCGTGCCATTGTTGATATGCGCCTGAGACAGTTAACCGGTCTGGAGCAGGATAAACTCCGCAAAGAGTTCGATGAAATAATGCAGCAAATAGAATACTATAAAAAAGTATTGGCTGATGAATCGCTTCGAATGGATATCATCAAAGAAGAACTGGAAGAAATTAAAAATAAATTTGGCGACGAGCGGCGTACCGAGATTGTTCCAAATGCCGAGGAATTCAATCCTGAAGATTTTTATGCCGATGAAGACATGGTAATTACCATATCGCACCTTGGCTACATTAAGCGCACCCCGCTTTCTGAATTCCGCACACAGGGCAGGGGAGGCGTTGGTTCACGCGGAGGTGCTACCCGCAATGAAGATTTCCTGGAACATATTTTCATTGGCTCAATGCATAATACCCTGTTGCTTTTCACCAAAAACGGGAAATGCTACTGGATGAAGGTTTATGAAATTCCTGAAGGAACACGAACCTCCCGTGGACGCGCCATGCAAAATATTTTGAATATCAGCCCAGATGATAAAGTGTTGACATATATCCGTGTAAAAACGCTCTCGGATGTGGATTTTATCAACAACAATCATATTTTGCTGGCTACCAAAAAAGGAGTTATCAAAAAAACAAAACTGGAAGCCTATTCACGGCCACGCCAGAATGGTGTAAATGCTATTTCCATCAGGGATGGCGACGAGTTGCTTGAAGCACGCCTCACCAACGGCGACAGTGAAATAATGCTGGCCGGCCGTTCAGGAAAAGCTATCCGGTTCCACGAATCGAACGTCAGGGCAATGGGACGAACCGCCTCAGGTGTTCGGGGCATTAGGCTGAAAGACGATAAAGATGAAGTGGTTGGCATGGTTTGTGTACAAAATGGCAACGAAGATATTCTTGTAATTTCTGAAAACGGTTACGGCAAACGTTCCAAAATTGAAGATTACAGGGTAACCAACAGGGGAGGAAAAGGTGTGAAAACCATTAATGTAACGGAAAAAACCGGAAGCCTCATTACCATTAAAAGTGTATCTGACGATAACGACCTGATGATTATCACACAACATGGCCTGACTATCCGGTTGGCCGTAAATTCTATCTCACTGTTGGGGCGTGCTACCCAGGGAGTCAGACTCATAAATCTGAAAGATGATGATAGTATTGCATCTGTGGCCAGGGTAGTGAATGAAGCCAAAGATAAAATTGAAGAAATTGAAGAAGAGGATTTATCCGGTGATGATAATGATAACGATGATAATAAATTAGAATAAGAATAAATTGTAATAATTTTAAAGCGTAATTTGAATTAAACTTTTATTCGTAATATTTTTGTACAAATTAAATTTTAAAAAGAAATAGAAATGAAAAAAACGATTATTCTTTTGAACCTGGCAATTTTAATAGTTTTGGCAGCCTGTTCGCCAAGAACAAAAGTTACCAGTTCACAAAATCTGAAAGATACAGGTAAACTTAAAGAAGCGTTGGAAACAATTGATGACGCTATCGATCCCAGCAACGAAGATGCAGAGAAAACAATCAACTGGCCGCGCACATGGGAAGTCAGGGGAGAAATTTATCAGTCCATTTACCAATCTGAAGATCAAGAGGTTAAAGAATTAGTTGTCAGTCCGTTGTCGGAAGCTTTGGATTCTTACCAAAAAGCGCTGAAACTGGATGAAGAAGGCAAGTTCGAAAACAGTGTAAAAGTGAAACTTACCCTGCTTACAAATGATTTTACAAATCAGGCGGTTGAAGCTTTTGAAGAGCAGAATTACGAAAAGGCACTGGAATCATTCGAAAGTATTCTTGAAATCAATGAAATAGATGTCATTAAGCAGGATAATCCGGACCTTGTCGATACCGTTATTATATTCAACGCAGGTTTGGCTGCCTACAATTCAGAGGATTACGACAAAGCAATTGATTATTACGGTGAAGCTGCAGAACATGGCTACGGCGGCGCAAGAACTTACAGTTTAATGGCCAACGCTTACCAGCTAAAAGGCGATACAGTCGGCGCCCTGGAAGTACTTCAGGAAGGTTTTGAAGAATATCCGGAAGACAACAATGTGCTTACCAGCATGATTCAGATTTACCTCGATCTCAAAAAAACGGAAGAGGCGATGTCTTACCTTGATTTAGCTATTAAGCAGGATCCGGAAAATGCAACTTATTATTTTGCCAAAGGAACACTCCATGAAACAATGGAGCAGGAGGAAGAAGCAATTGAAGCATATGAAAATGCAATTGAGAGAAAGTCTGATTATTTCGATGCCAACTATAATATAGGTGCGCTCTACTACAACAAAGGAGTTCAGCAAATACAGGTGGCAAATGATATTCCGACCAGCCAGAACGAACGCTATGAAGAAGAACTGGCAAAAGCCGACAAGTGGTTTAAACAAGCTTTGCCGTACATGGAAAAATGTTACGAGCTTAAGCCGGATGATAACATGACAATGGAATCTCTGAAAAATTTGTACTACCGGTTACAAATGATGGATAAGTACAATGAGATGCTCGAGAAATTAGGTCAATCATAATTTTCACTATAAAAAAGGAGGGTTTGCTACTCTCCTTTTTGAATATTAAACCTATTTAACTTAATATCAATTATAAGACAAATGTATTTAATTGATATTTTGGAATACCACGTATATCCGCCAGATTGCGCTATTCGGAAAGTAGTGCAGAAAAATTATTTTTATGCAATTCTCAGCCGTTTAATCTTTGGGAGTTTTTGTGCCTTTTGAAAACAATTAAACCCTGATTGTTCATAACTTGTATTTTCCGGTTTTAAAAGGCATGGATGTGTTGTATAATAATCCTTATTTTTGCGTTCTATAATAATTGTTAGTGTAATTCGTTTTTGTTTTAAATTTAAAGGAAAAGTATAGACCCATGTTGAAACTTTTATTGATCCAGGCCGACCCAACCACCCAGATGGATACGTTGGTCACAGAACCCGAAGGAATCTCGACAAAATTCATCGATTTGGCTTTAAAAGGCGGATGGATTATGGTTCCGATTATTTTATTGTCGATTATTGCCGTTTACATATTTTTCGACAGGTATTTCGCCATTAAAAAGGCCGGAAAATTCGATACCAGTTTACTGGAAAAAATAAAAATTTACATTACCAGTGGTAAAATCGATGAAGCCATTAATCTGTGCCGGAGCAGTTCAAACCCTGCCGCGCGGATGCTGGAAAAAGGCATCAGCCGTATTGGCCGGCCGCTGACCGATGTAAACGAAGCCATTAACAATGTCGGGAACCTCGAGATTTCGAAACTGGAGAAAGGATTGCCTGTTTTGGCATCGGTGGCCGGGGGTGCACCAATGATCGGATTTCTTGGCACGGTTATGGGAATGATCCAGGCGTTTTACGACATGGCCAATGCCGGAAACAACATTGATGTAACGTTACTTTCATCGGGTATTTACCAGGCTATGGTAACAACGGTTGCCGGTTTAATTGTTGGTATTATCGCCTATTTTGCTTACAATATCCTGGTGGCCAATGTTGAAACAATAGTTTTTAAAATGGAAGCGACAACTTCCGAGTTTATGGATATATTGAACGAACCCGCTTAAAAACAGTACAATGGCACTAAAACGTAGAAATCGTATTAACGCCGCTTTTAGTATGTCGTCAATGACAGACATCGTTTTTCTGTTATTGATTTTTTTCATGGTGACCTCTACTTTGATTGCGCCCAACGCCCTGAAATTGTTGCTTCCGCAAAGCAACAATCAAACAGCAGCCAAACCAATAACCACTATTTCAGTGACCAAAGATCTGCAATATTATGTTAATGAGGATGGCGCTCTCAAACGGGTAGCATTCAACGAAATAGAGCCGTTTCTTCAAAACAGATACGGCGTTGGAAACGACGATATTTATATTTCACTGCATGCAGACAAATCCGTTCCGTGGGACGAAATTGTTAAAATTATGAACATTGCCCGCCGGAATAAGTATAAAATGATAGCGGCAACATCGTCAGATTAGAAGAAGGTGAATGATTAATGAGTTTTTATAAAAAACATAAAAGGGGAATTTTAGGGACGGTTATTTTTCATGCAATCGTTCTGTTAATGCTGATATTTCTGGGATTTTTTACTCCGCTGCCATTACCGGGCGAAGAAGGAATCCTTGTGAATTTTGGCGACAGCGAACAAGGGTTGGGACAACAGGAGCCCCGTCCGCAAAGAAGCGAACCTGCACAACAAGAGCCGGTTCAGCAACAGGAGCAGGAAGAAGCAACTCCCCCACCCCCGCCACCGTCTACTCCTCCGCAACAATCGGAACCTGAAACTGCTGAAGAAGAGGCAATGACCCAGGATTACGAAGAAACTGCTGCGATTGATGCTGCTGAGAAAAAACGGCAGGAAGAAGAAGAACGGCAGCGCAGAATTGACGAAGAACGTCGTCGCCAGCAGGAATTGGAAGAACAGCGACAAGCAGAACAGGAAAGACAACGCCAGGCAGAAATAGAAAGAGAACGACAGGCTGAACTGGAACGTCAGCGGCAAGCCGAGCTGGAACGCCAGCGGCGCGAAGAAGCGGAACGTAAAAAACGTGAAGAAGAACAACGGAGAATAAGCGAAATAAATGAGCGGGCCCAGGG
This sequence comes from uncultured Tangfeifania sp., assembly GCA_964443035.1. Lineage (GTDB taxonomy): Bacteria > Bacteroidota > Bacteroidia > Bacteroidales > Prolixibacteraceae > Tangfeifania. The sequence continues at coordinate 24,018 of CAYUBV010000003.1, read as the reverse complement.
CGCTTTTGGCGAAGAAAACCAGGGAACTGAAGGCCAGGGAACCAGCGATACCCAAAGCCAGGGAGCAACTTTCCCGGGTGGAAACCAGGGAGTTCCTACCGGCGATCCTGATGCAGGTAGCGATGGCCCCGGAGGAAGTGGTTCCGGAGATCAGGGAGCGGGAGTTTCCTACAGCCTGACAGGACGTTCAGTCAGTTCTTTGGCAAAGCCAAATTATCCGGGTAACGATGAAGGCCTGGTGGTAGTTAAAATTACCGTTGACAGATACGGTAAGGTAACAGCCGCCGAAGCAGGTGTGCGTGGAACGACGATTGGAGACCAGAGTTATTGGAAAGAAGCCCGGCAGGCTGCCCTGAAAACAAAGTTTAACGTGGATGAAGATGCACCGGCTTTTCAGCAGGGAACCATTTCGTATCGCTTCACGCTCGATTAAACATACTTTCTAAAAAAATTTAAAAATCCACAAAAAGCTTTATTAGGTTGACTGATTCTTCTATTTTTGGGTCGGGTTTTTAATATTGAATCAACTATTATTTAAAGGAGAACAAAGATGAAACAGTCGTTAATATTTCTATCAGTTATACTATTTTTTGCTGCCTGCACACAAAATCAAAATGAAAACGGAAAATACCTGGAAGATCCTGTTGAACTCGTCAACCCGTTGATGGGAACCGATTCGGAATTCAGCCTGAGTAACGGAAACACATACCCTGCAATCGCGCGTCCGTGGGGAATGAATTTCTGGGCACCGCAAACCAATGTAATGGGCGACGGCTGGATGTACCAGTACGATGCCTATAAATTGCGCGGTTTTAAACAAACCCACCAGCCCAGCCCGTGGATTAACGATTACGGACAATTTTCAGTTTTTGCAACTACCGGTTCTCCCGTTTTCAACGAAAATGAAAGGGCCAGTTGGTTTTCGCATAAAGCTGAAACTGTAAAACCCTACCTTTACGAAGTTTACCTGGCCGACTACGATGTGGAAGCAGCATTTACTGCTACCGACCGGGCTTCGATGTTTGAATTCAAATTTCCGGAGAACGACAGCTCTCAAATCATTGTAGATGCTTTTGACGGAGGTTCGTACATTAAAGTGATACCCGAAGAAAATAAGGTGGTTGGATACACCACAAAAAACAGCGGCGGTGTGCCTGCCAATTTCAAAAACTGGTTTGTGATTCAGTTTAGCAAACCTTTTAAAACACATTATATTTCAGACAATGAATCCATTTTTCAGGATAAAAATGAGCTAAAAGACCTGCACACTGGTGCAATTTTACAATTCGACACGAAACGAGACGAAATAATTCAGCTCAAAGTAGCTTCTTCATTTATTAGTCTGGATCAGGCTGAACTGAACCTTGAACGTGAAATTGGCAATAAATCGTTTGCTGAATTGCTGGATGAAGGAAAAGAAGTCTGGAACAGGGAACTTGGAAGAATTCAGGTTCAAACTGAAAATATCGACAATGCCCGCACTTTTTACAGCAGTTTGTACCGGGTTTTACTGTTTCCCCGTAAATTTTATGAATACAATGCCGACAATGAAATCGTTCATTACAGTCCGTATAACGGCGAAGTTTTGCCGGGTTACATGTTTACCGACAACGGTTTCTGGGATACATTCAGGGCGGTTTTTCCGTTTTTTACGCTGATGTACCCCGACCTGAACAGCAAAATTATGCAGGGACTTGTAAATACTTACAAAGAAAGCGGCTGGTTGCCCGAATGGGCCAGCCCCGGTCACCGCGACTGCATGATTGGCTCCAACTCCGCATCGTTAATTGCTGATTCTTATTTGAAAGGAATTCGCGGTTATGATATTGAAACATTGTATGAAGCGATTCTGAAAAATACTGAAGGAAAAGGCCCGGTAAGTTCAGTGGGCCGTTTTGGTGCAGAATATTATAATGAGCTGGGCTACATTCCGTATGATGTCGGGATACGCGAAAACACAGCCCGGACGCTTGAATACGGATATGCCGATTACTGTATTGCCGAATTGGCAAAGGAACTCGGTAAGCCGCAGGAAGAAATTGAGCTTTTTGAAAAACGTTCTCAGAATTATAAAAATGTATTCGATCCGGAGACGAAACTGATGCGTGGCAAAAACGAAGACGGTACTTTCCAGTCGCCATTCAATCCGTACAAATGGGGCGATGCTTTTACCGAAGGAAATAGCTGGCATTATACCTGGAGCGTGTTTCACGATGTGGAAGGTTTGGCGCAACTGATGGGCGGACACGATGGATTTACAGCAATGCTCGACTCTGTTTTTGAAGTTCCGCCAATTTTCGATAATTCGTATTATGGATTTACCATTCACGAAATCAGGGAAATGCAAATTGTGAACATGGGCAATTACGCACACGGCAACCAGCCGGTTCAGCACATGATTTACCTGTACAATTACGCCGGACAACCATGGAAAACACAGCAACACATCCGTGAGGTACTGACAAAACTCTACCAACCAACACCCGACGGCTATTGCGGCGATGAAGACAACGGACAAACTTCGGCCTGGTATGTATTTTCAGCGCTTGGTTTTTACCCGGTTTGCCCGGGAACACCGGAATATGTGATAGGCACACCACTTTTTGAAAAAGTAAAAATTGAAATGCCAACCGGAAATATACTGACCATCAGCGCACCTGGTGCAGATGGAAATTATTACATTCAAAATGCTGAATTCCAAGGAAAAGAGCTTGAGACTTCTTACCTTAACCATGATGAACTGCTGGAGGGTGGAACGTTGAAATTTGAAATGGGTGAAACTCCCAATAAAAATTTATGGACTTCACCCGAAAGTTTCCCATTTTCAGTGACAAAAATCAATGAATAATTATTCTGGTTTGCTGTCATTTGTATAAAAATACTGGTGTCCGGTAAATAAATCTTTACCGGACACTAATGTAAAAAATACAAAATGGCATTCCTCAGAAAAGAAAAATTATTCAGCCGGCAGTGGTTTATCGACTACTCCCTGATTTTGATCGGCTCCTTTGTTTTGGCCGCAGGATATGTGTATTTCATAACACCGCACAGAATAGTGCCTGGTGGTGTTTACGGCATCGCCATTGTGGTGCATTATTTAACCGAAGGAGTTTTTTCTTTCTGGCCCGAGGGAATTCCCATCGGACTTTTCGGGTTGGTTTTGAATATTCCGTTAACGATTGCAGGAATAAAAATTCTGGGACCACGGTTTGGAATAAAAACCATTGTCGGGTTTGTACTGGCTTCGGGTTTTATTGATTTAATTGCTTACCTCCGGCCCGAAAGTTATGCACCGCTTGTTACCGATGTGTTGCTGTCGTGCATTTATGGAGGTGTTTTGATTGGCGCAGGTTTAGGATTGATTTTCAAATCGAGGGCCACTTCAGGCGGATCGGATATTGTTGCCATGATAATTGCCAAATACACCCGGATACAGCTTGGGCGGCTCATGATTTATGTCGATTCAGCAATTGTATTACTCGGCCTGGCAGTGTTTCAGGACTGGCACATTCCGTTGTATTCTCTCATTGTTATTTTCATTACAGGCCGTGCTATCGATCTTATTCTGGAAGGTGCAGATTACAACAAAGCATTGCTAATTGTCTCTAAAAAGCACCCTGAAATCAAAGAAAAAATATTGAATGATTTGGAAAGAGGCGGCACTTATTTGAAAGGTGAAGGCATGTTTACGGCCCAAGAAAAACAAATCATCTATACGGTAGTAAGCCGCCGCGAAGTGGCTATTTTGGAAGAATATATCAGCCGCATCGATCCGGATGCGTTTATTACGGTTATGGATGCCCGGGAAATCCTGGGTGAAGGTTTTCAGAACCTTGGAAAAAAAATAAATTCAAATTAAAATTTACCTTCGACATTCACGTTTTATTTTCGACTATTCACCGAATAAATTCGATTAGATTTCCAAATCAGGCAAAAAACAGCCCGATATTTTGTAAATTTGAGCGAATTCAGAAAGTTTCAGTAAAAGCCATGAACAGAGGTTTCCTAATCTTTTTCATATCATGTTTAATTGCTTTTAACTCAACTGGGCAGTCAGTTGGTTTGGTTTTAAGCGGAGGCGGTGCAAAAGGCATGGCGCACATAGGCGTTATCCGTGTTCTGGAAGAAAACAATATCCCCATCGACTATATTTCCGGAACATCTATTGGAGCCATTGTCGGAGGTTTGTATGCTGCCGGTTACACGCCCGATGAAATGGAGAAACTTTTTCGTTCAGATGATTTCTATTTTTGGTCTACCGGGCGCATCCAGGAAGAGTACCGCTATTATTTTAACCAGCCCGAAGCTAATCCTTCGTGGCTTGAGTTAAGAGTTGAAAAAAAGGAAGATAAATTAAAAGTACTGCCACCTGCCAGTTTCATTCCGGAAGAACAAATGAATTTTGCTTTTATGGAACTGCTGGCTTCCACAAATGCTGCAGCTCAAAGCCGGTTCGACAGTTTAATGGTGCCTTTCTTTTGCGTGGCCACCGATGTTTACAACAACAAACCCGTTATTTTGCGGGAAGGTGATTTGGGAGAAGCCATTCGTGCATCAATGACGGTCCCACTCTATTTTAAACCCATAAAAATCAATAATACACTTCTGTTCGATGGTGGAATTGTAAACAATTTTCCACACGAAATGATGATGGATATTTACAAACCCGACATTATTATCGGGCATAAAGTAGCCTATGATAGTAAAATGCCGGAATCGGACAATGTAATGGAACAAATTTCCAACATGGTAATGCGGCCCACCAGTTATGATATTCCGCCTGAACAAGGCATGCTGATGGAAACCAAATTTAAAAATGTTAGAATGCTTGATTTTCAGAAGTTTAATTATATAAAAGAAAGAGGATCGGAAACAGCCCGCCAGTATATCGACAGTATTAAATCGCGTATTGAAAGAAAGATTCCTGCCGAAGAAATTGCACGAAAAAGAGAAGTTTTTAATAATAAAAAACCGCAATTGTTTTTCCAGAATATCCAGGTAGAAGGAATTGAAGATCCCATGCAGCGGCAATTTATAATTCAGTCGATAAAACACCGTTACGATGTGGTTTCGCTGAATTTACTAAAAAAAGAATATTTTAAATTAATTGCCGATGAACACCTGCGCTCCATCCGGCCGGTTGCGCATTACAACCGTGAAACCGGGTATTTCGATTTGCACCTGAAAGTGGAGCCTGAAAAGAAAATCAGAATTAATATCGGAGGAAACATTTCAACAAAACCCATCAACCAGGGATTTGCGAGCCTCGATTACCGTGTTTACAACCGGCGCGCTTACACGCTCAGTTCAAACATCTTTTTCGGAAGGTTTTACAGCTCATTTAAAGTTGGCGGACGTATTGATTTTCCCACGCGGTTACCCTTTTATTTATCAGGCTATTCCACTTTAAACCGCTGGGATTTTTTCACATCGAGTTCCGAACTGTTTTTCGAGGATGTCCGGCCCCCTTTTATTATCCAGGATGAAAACAATTTCAGACTGGAAGCAGGAATACCGCTGGGATTACATTCGAAATTATATGCCGCTGCAGCATTTGTAAATTCTACCGACGAATATTACCAGACCTACAGGTTTAAAAAAGAAGACGAACCCGACAAAACAAAATTCAACGCGTTCGCTCCGAAAGTGGGAATTGAAAATAACTCGTTGAATTACAAACAATTTGCAACAGAGGGAGAGTTTAACTGTGTTTCTGTAAATTACATTACCGGAAAAGAAACCAATGAACCCGGAACAACTTCATCTGTTTCGGTTGAAAGCAGTAATAATCACCGTTATTTGCTTGCCAAAGCTTCTTCGTTAAAATACTGGAACATCGGCAGCCGGGTTACTATCGGAACACAGGCAGAGGCTGTTTTCAGCAATAAAGAACTTTTTCAGAATTACCGTTCTACACTTCTGGCTGCTCCCGGCTACTATCCTACAGCTCACAGCAAAACAATTTTTGTGGAGAACTTTCACTCAAACAATTATCTTGCAGGCGGATTGAAATTTTTGTTTCATTTTTCTCCCTCCACACATTTAAGACTTGAAAGTCATGGGTTTGTGCCCTTTAAAGAAGAATTGAGAAACGAAAATCTTACGGTATATCGCAATCCCAATCTTTTCAGCAAATACTATTTTCAGGGAATGGCAGCGCTTGTTTACCACACCGGTTTGGGGCCGGTTAGTTTGACAATGAATTATTATGAAAAACCAAACACCAAATTATTTCTGACACTTAGTTTTGGTTATACACTTTTCAATAAAAGAGGTTTTTAGTTCCGAATCAACTCATTTCCTGAGGTAGCATTTTACCCAGTCGGTTTCAAATTGTACCGGCAATTTTGAGCCGGGAATATCGAAAACAACCATGCTGAGAAAGTTGAGGTGGAGGTTGAAGTCAATTTTTTGATTATCGAGTTTTAAAACTTCAGTTTCATTGATTTTCCAGGTAAGTGTTTCTCCCTTTTTTTCAAGGGTAAAAATATACCACTTGTTTTTATGCAGGTTTGAAATGTCGAGCCCGTCCACTTTCATTTTGCCGGTATTCATTATATGCGCAACTCCCAGCCTGTTTTTTGTGCCCATTTCGAGGAGCATAATTCGCGGAGAAACCGATTCTCCCTGAAGCATGACCGAGCTGACCACTTCTTTTTGTGGGTTGAATTTAATTTTGGCCTCAAAAATTCCGTCTTTCTGCCAAAAACTTTTACCGGTTGAAAGTAATCCTGTTGTAAAATCAAATTTGACAGGTACAAAACCGGCAGGCATTTTCCAAACCATTCCGTTGGCACTTTCGCGACGGGTTTCGATGATAAGTTTATCGTTTATTTTAATGTTTTCACCGTCGGTAAATGTGTGTAAATCTCCCGGCATGGAGTAGTTTCCTCCCGGCAGGTTTTCAGCCCACAAAGTTTTGGTCGACCACTTGGTTGTATCCAACGAATTTTCAGAAAAATTATCCTGAAAATTAACTTTCCACTCCCTGAAAAAACTGAAAGCATCCGTGTCTTTGTACTTGAAGTATTTTACCAGGTGGGGCAGTTTTTTCATTTCGAGGTAATGCTGCTCTTTGCTGTAATCGTCGGTTTTTTCCCATTTCTTTTCATCTTCGAGGTATTCTTTGCGCGCCTTAAAATCATCGGATGAAACTATTTCCTTCAATTCAAGAAAACGCCTGTAATCCATCGAATCTTTTACATCGTAATAATTTTTCAGCAACGATGATTTTTCAAATTTCAGAAAGAATTTTACATCATCGCGGGAGGCGAGTTCCTTAAACCGTTTCCACTTTTTGAAAGCATCTGTTTTTTCAAATTTCTTTTTGTCTTTTAAATAATCTACCCGCTTTTTAAAATCTTCACTCTCAATAGTTTTCTTTAGTTCATTGTACCTTTTCAGGTTATAACTATCAACGGTTTCGTGGTACAGTTTTAATTTTTTTGAATGTTCAAATTTGAGGTACGATTTGATTTCCGGATCTCTTTTAAGCGCCGCAAATTCCTTTTTCAGCAGCTTGTCGGTTTTTGGTGCGTCTTTCAGCTCAAAATACCTTTTCAGCTTTTCAGATTCATAAAAATCATTGTGTTTCTTTAGTGTTTCCGAGTTGTGTAAATCAAGATAAGCTTTAATTCCCGGCGACTTTTTCAGCTTGTTAAATTCGGCCAGCTTCTTTTCTTCAGACGAGCCTTTAAAAGTTTCTCGTTTTATTTCGTCCTTTTCTTTTTTATAGTTTCCTTTTTCAATAAAATCGAGCAAAGAGCGGTATTCATTTATCTGTTCTGAATCTTTTAACGACTGGTAGCGTTTAAACTCTGCCGAATCCTTTAATTTGAAATACTTTTTAAAAGGCTTTGAGTTTTTAAGCTTTTCGTATTCTTTTAGCTGGTTGTATTCTTTGCTATCCTTAAAATGAAGCCCCTGGATTTCAGCTTTTCGTTTTTTAAATTCATCGGATTGAATGTAGTTCTCAAGTCCGAGAAATTCTTTCAATTCATCGGATTCAGCTACTTTATTGAATTCTTCGTAATCTTTTCGCAGCAAATCGCGCTGTGTTTCAATTTTTTCAACGGGTTTTATTTTACCCAAAAGCTGAAGGGAAAATATTTTAAATGACATTAGCCGGCTTTTATGGTTTATATTTTCAAAAATAGAAATTTACCTTGTTAATTCTAAAATATTATCATTATTAGTTGACTTTTGGTGTAAAAGTTTTCAACTTTTTTGCTGTTTTACAGTTTTTTCAGCCACGATTCGGCATCTTTCAATTCTGAACGTTGTTTATTCTTAACTGCAAAATCGAATCCCGGCTGTAATGCGTATGCGCCATATTCGCCTGATTTGTTCAGGGCAATGTATCCAATCTGGTGTTGTTCGTAGTCGGGAATTTTTTTCACAATTCGTTTCACAGCTTCCTCGCAAGCCCTTTTTGGAGACATGCCATTGCGCATCAATTCTACCACCAGGAACGATCCGAGTGTTTTCATCACCAGCTCTCCGGAGCCTGTTGCTGCTGCCCCGCCAACTTCGCCGTCAACAAAAAGTCCGGCGCCAATAATGGGCGAATCCCCCACCCTGCCATGCATTTTATAAGCCATGCCGCTTGTTGTGCATGCTCCGCACAAACGACCTTCACTGTCAACTGCCAGCATGCTGATGGTGTCGTGGTTTTCTTCCAGTTGGTTTTCGATATTGATTTTCGGGCTGAATTCTTTCTTCTCTTTTCTCCACTTTTTCCATTTTTTGCGCATTTCAGGTGTAAGCAGTTTTTCTTTTTCGAACCCGTTTTCAAGTGCAAATTCCAGGGCTCCTTTTCCGGTGAGCATCACATGCGGAGTTTTTTCCATAATCAGGCGCGCCACCGAAATGGGGTGTTTTATGTGCTGAAGAAAAGCTACTGAGCCGGCATCTCCTTTTTCATCCATAATACACGCATCGAGCGTAACCTTTCCTTCGGCATCGGGAATACCGCCGTAACCTACTGTAATTACTCCCGGGTCTGCTTCAGGAATCCGCACTCCGGTTTCAACTGCATCGAGCGAATAACCGTTTTGCGAGAGGATTTCCCAGGCGGCTTCGTTGGCCGGCACCCCGTGTTTCCAGGTGGAAATTACTACAGGCCGGGTTATTTCAGAAGACATTTCTGCTGAAAGTAAATTTTCAGATAAACCTATTCCTGCAACTCCCAGTGCGCTTTTTGCAATAAATGAACGTCTTGAAACCATATCTCAAATTATTATTATTAGCTGTTTATATTTTAAGAACTCCTCTGATAATCAAAAACTCCAACCGGATTAATCAAATATCTTACCATAAAAAGTGAGTAACCTTTTTATTCATTTGAAAAATCCTGCAGTGTTTTCCGGTATTTCGAAAAAGCAACTGCCCGCGAAATAAAACCGAGGTACCTGCCATTATCGATTACAGCAAGGTTGTAGCGGCCCGATGTTTCAAATTTTTCAGCCACCGCTTCCATGGTATCGGTTGGCGATATAAAATGCTCGGGCATGTACATCAGGTCTTTTACTTTCACTTCGTCGTATAATTCCTGCTCGAAAATGAGACTTTTAACATCGGATAATTTCACCATTCCATGCAAAATCCTGTTTTCATCGACCACCGGGTATAAATTTCTTTTTGAACGTGAAATGGCTTTTACCAAATCCCTCAATGTGGCATCGGGCGAAATTATTTCAAAATCAGTTTCTATCAGTTGCTTTACTTCCATTAAGCGGAGTACCGCTTTATCTTTATGGTGGGTAATTAAATGTCCGCGTTTGGCCAGTTGTTTGGTATAAACCGAATGTGGTTCGAAACGCATGATGGTCAAATAGGCAATTGTGGAGGTTGTAATCAGTGGAATAAAAAGACCGTAGCCCCGGGTAATTTCGGCTGTCAGAAATATTCCGGTTAGCGGGGCATGCATAACGGCAGCCATCATTCCGGCCATTCCTGCCAGTGCAAAATTATCCTCGGATAATGTTCCCGCATCGTAAATATTGATAACCCGGGCAAAGAAAAAACCTGCTATTGCCCCCATAAAAAGCGTTGGAGCAAAAATACCTCCCACTCCCCCGGAACCTGTGGTGGCAACCATGGCAAAAACTTTAAAAACCAGTACACCTGCCAGGAACAGAATGATGATATAATCGTTGTCTTTACCGCCAAAAAACAGGGAGTTATTCAGCAAATCGGCACCGTTGCCATTAAAAATGGTGATGATTTCGGTGTATCCTTCGCCCCACAAAGGAGGGAAAATAAAAACCAGAATTCCCATTGACACTCCACCAATCAGAAGTCGCAGCCCCCAGGAACGAAGATGCTTAAACTTATTTTCGAGGAACATGGTCATTCGTGTAAAGTACAATCCCATCAGTCCCGTAAAAATTCCCAGTAAAATATAAAACCAAATGTTATTTACCGAAAAATCAGCCACATGAGAAAAACGCAGCAGAACATCTTCGCCCATAAAAAAATAGGAAATAATGGTGGCTGAAATGGAAGAAATAAGCAGCGGCACCAGATAGGCCATTGTCAGGTCGAGCATCAGTACCTCGAGGGTGAAAACGATACCTGCAACCGGGGCGTTAAAAATTCCGGCAATTCCACCTGCTGCGCCACAACCAACCATCAGGGTTACATATTTGTAGTTGAGTTTAAAAAAACGCGCCAGGTTTGAGCCAATGGAAGCCCCTGTTAAAACAATCGGGGCCTCTGCTCCTACTGATCCACCAAACCCAATGGTAAGCGAACTTGAAATCATGGATGACCAGGTATTGTGTTTTTTTAGCCGGCTGCCTTGCTTTGATATGGAGTACAAAATTTTTGAAACGCCGTGGCCGATGTCGTCTTTTATAATAAAACGGACAAATAATACTGTCAGGAAAATACCGATGAGTGGGTAAACCAGGTATAAATAGCTGATTGAATCAGCAGAAAACCAGAAAGTCAGTTTCTCTGCTACAAAATGAATTGAACTTTTCAGGGCAAGTGCTGCCAGTCCGCTCACAATTCCCACAATCAGGCTGAGAATATAAATAAACTGCCGTTCCGGAATATTGGCAATTCTCCACACAATGGCTTTATTCATCCATCGCCTGGAATACTTTTTCCACAAAATTCTATACGTGCGAAACATCGATTATCTGTTTACGGTATTTTGTAAAAACCCGGGCCCTCGAAATAAAACCATAGTATTTGCCGTTTTTGTCGATTACAGCGAGATTATATCTTCCGGAGGATTCAAATTTTTTGGCAACCTCTTCCATGTTGTCATCCGGATCTATTGAATACTCGGGCATATACATCAGGTCGCTGATTTTTACCTTGTCGTACAAATCCTGTTTGAAAATCAAATCCCTTACATCATCCATTTTTACCATTCCTTTCATTATTCCCTCGTTATCGACTACCGGGAACAAGTTACGGTGATTTCTCGATATTGCATCTGTTAAATCACGCAATGTGGCATCGGGCGAGAGCCGCTCAAAATCGTTCTCGATCAAGTTCCTCACTTCCAGCATTTGGAGCACATTGGCATCTTTATCGTGGGTGAGTAACTGGCGTCGTTGTGCCAGTTGAATATGGTATACAGAATTAGGTGTAAAAGCGCGTACAATAATATATGCAAATGTTGCTGTAATCATTAGCGGGACAAATAATTTGTAGCCGCCCGAAATATCGGCAATTAAAAATATTGCGGTTAATGGTGCATGAAGTACGCCTGCAATCAGACCAGCCATTCCGATAAGTGCAAAGTTGTTGGAATTTAGTTTATGGATACCGAGGGTGTTGATGACAAGGGCAAAGAGCATTCCTGTATTTACCCCCATAAAAAGGGTTGGCGCAAAAATTCCGCCAATTCCACCAGCTCCAAAAGTAAGAGAAGTGGCTATCACTTTCAGCATAATAACAAGCCCGAGCAGAATTAATGTAGCCCAAAGCTCATCGCGGTAATTGTAAAAAAGACTGTTGTTGTACAAATAATCCAGGTTCCCTTCCAACCCTGCATTAATTGACTCGTAACCTTCGCCGTAAAGCGAGGGAAACAGAAAAACCAGAACACCCAGCCCAACTCCACCAACCATTAATCGGATAAAATTATTTTTCAGCTTGTCGAAAAAACCGCCAAAAAACATGTAAATCTTTGTAAAATAAACCGATACAAACCCTGAAATAATTCCGAGCAAAATGTAATACGGCAAATCATTTATGGCAAAAGCTTCCTGCACGTCGAAAGGATAAAGTACATTTTGCCCCAGGAAAAGGTAAGATACAACTACGGCAGTTGCCGATGAGAGCAATAAAGGGACGAGCGAAAATACGGTTAAATCTATCATTATTACTTCCACTGCAAAAACAATTGCTGCAATGGGTGCTTTAAAAATAGCAGCCATAGCGCCGGCACATGCACAGGCCAGCATTAAAATGCGGTTTTTGTAACTCAGTTTGAAATTTTTCGCCAGCCACGACCCCCATGCCGTGCCGGTAGCCACAGTGGGGCCTTCCAGACCAACCGACCCGCCAAATCCTACGGTGAGGGCGCTGGTGATTACAGATGAAAAGAGGTTATGTTTTTTTATAAATCCGTTTTTCTTTGAAATGCTGTAAAGAACATTTGGTATCCCGTGCCTTACATTTCTGCGTATAATGTATTTGATTACCAGTACCGTTAAAGTGATGCCAAGAACCGGAAGTGCAAAATAAATATAATTGTGAACTTCCTGCGAAACAAGTTTACTAATTAGGTTTTGGGTTAAATGAACCGTATTTTTTAATACTACCGCAGCCAATCCGGCAAAAATTCCCACCACAACGCTTAAAGCAGTAATAAAACTCCGTTCGCTCATATTGCGTTCTCTGAAGCGGAGAAATCGGCCCATGATATTTCCCAGGTAATTCATTTTGCCTTCAAAAATAACAAAACCTGAGGTTTCAGGATAATAATTGTTGCAACTTCAGGCATTAAATAATTGTTATGCTGAAAAGGAAAGTCTTTAAATTTTTTTGTATTATCGGTTTAAAAAGAATTAAAATTATAAGCGATGAAAATTAAAATGGCTGGAGCAACAGGGTATCTTGGAAATAAAGTTTCAAAAGAGCTGAAAAAAAACGGGCACGAGGTTTCAGGATTAAGTCGCAAATTATTATACGGTCCGGTTAAAGATTTAAAAAAAGAACTGGCAGGTGCTGATGCTGTTTATTTTCTGGCAGGTGCACCAATTATGCAGCGTTGGACAGAAAAAAACAAAAAAGAAATATACGACAGCCGGGTAGTCACCAGCCGGAATATTGCCACAGCCATTGACGCAATTAAACCGGAAGAACGTCCGAAAAAAGTTATTTCCGCATCGGCGATTAACATTTATGAAAACGGGAAAACCCACGATGAGTCGAGCACTGATTTCGCTACCGGATTTGTGGGAACAGTTGTAAAAGACTGGGAAAACGGATGGGCGAAATTACCTGAAAATGTTCAGCTAACCATTTTCAGAATGGGAATTGTATTGGGGTCGGAATCCGAAGCCATTAAAAAAATGCTGTTGCCCTTTAAATTGGGATTAGGTGGAAAAATTGAAAGCGGGAAACAGCCCTTTCCGTTTGTACACGAAGATGATGTGGCGCGCGCATATGTATGGGCTCTTGAAAATAAGCAAGTCGGCGGAGTTTATAATTTGGTGGCCCCGGAAATGATCAATAACAAGGAATTTACAAAAGTTTTGGCAAAGTCACTGAACCGTCCGGCATTTTTAACCGTTCCCGGTTTTGCTTTGAAACTGGCTTATGGCGAGGCAGCAGGCATACTTACTGAAGGTCCGGCTGTTATTCCTGACAGGATGAAAAAATCAGATTTTCAGTATCATTATCCGTCGATTGATAAAACGTTGAAAGAGATAATCAGTTAAAAATTCTTTGTTATTCAACAATAAGGTTCTTATTGATTGATCATAATTGCGGACCGGCAGCAACCAGCGCCCTTCCTTCTTCGGTATCGGAATATTTTACAAAATTCATGATAAATTTACCGGCCAAATCTTTTGCTTTCTTTTCCCATTCATTCGGATGGCTGTAAGTATCACGTGGATCGAGAATATCCGAATCAACATCGTGCAATGCAGTTGGAACTTCAAGATTGAATACCGGAATTATTTTAGTTTCTGCTTTTTCGATGGAACCATCGAGAATTGCATCGATAATGGCACGGGTATCTTTAATAGAAATGCGTTTCCCTGAGCCGTTCCAGCCGGTATTTACCAGATAAGCCATTGCTCCGTGTTCCTTCATTTTTTTCACCAGTTCGTGGCTGTATTTTGTTGGATGCAACGAAAGAAAAGCCTCTCCAAAGCATGCAGAGAAAGTTGGCCGGGGAGTTGTTACACCAAGTTCGGTGCCAGCCAGTTTGGCTGTAAAACCCGAAAGGAAGTGGTATTTTGTTTGTTCCGGCGCAAGTTTTGAAACCGGGGGCATTACACCAAATGCATCGGCAGTCAGAAAAATTACCTTTTGCGCATGCCCGGCTTTCGATACAGGTTTTACACTGTTATCGATGTGGTAAATCGGATAAGAAACCCGGGTATTTTGTGTAACTGAATCATCGCTGAAGTCTATTTTTCCATTTTCATCAACTGTTACATTTTCCAAAAGAGCATTACGTTTAATGGCGTGGTAAATGTCTGGTTCGGCTTCCGGGTCGAGGTTGATGGTTTTTGCATAGCAACCTCCCTCGAAGTTGAAAACACCATCTTTGTCCCAGCCATGCTCGTCATCTCCAATCAGTTTACGTTTCGGATCGGTTGACAGGGTAGTTTTTCCGGTGCCTGAAAGCCCGAAGAAAATAGCCACATCGTCGTTTTCTCCTACATTGGCCGAACAGTGCATTGAAGCCATTCCATTTAACGGGAGGTAGTAATTCATCATGGCAAAAAGTCCTTTTTTCATTTCGCCGCCATACCACGATCCGCCAACAACATGCATTTTTTCAGTCAGGTTGAAAACGGTGTACACTTCAGAATTCAATCCCTGCTCTTTCCAATTTGGGTTGGTAGTTTTTGAAGCATTCAGCGAAACAAAATCGGGTTCTCCAAAATTTTCCAGTTCTTCATCAGTTGGCCGGATAAACATATTTTTTACAAAATGTGCCTGCCATGCCACTTCCATAATAAACCGGACTTTCAATCTTGAGTCAGGATTAGCCCCGCAAAAAGTGTCCATCACAAAAAGACGTTTGCCTGAAAGCTGGTTTACGGTAGTTTCTTTTAACCGATTCCAAATTTCAGGGGTAACAGGTTTGTTATCGTTTGGAGCTTCGGGAGTTGTCCACCAGATGGTGTCTCTGGTGATATCGTCTTTCACAATGTATTTATCGCGGGGAGAGCGGCCTGTAAATCTGCCTGTCATAACATTTACTGCACCGGTTTCGGTTACCTGGCCTTTTTCAAAACCTTCCAGGCCGGGTTTTGTCTCCTCTTCAAAAAGTTGTTCGTATGATGGGTTGTAAACAATTTCCTGCACGTCCTTAATTCCGTACTTCCATAAATTTAAGTTTTCCATAACTACCAACAATTAATTTAATAAAACATTATTCCCGCATGAAAACCTGTAAACAAAAATAACCAAATTTTCTACTTATGTACGGTCACTTTTGTTATTTGCTCAGTTACATCAGGTATTTAAACAATATCTTAATAATCTTATGATTAACATTTTGTTTTTCGAACAAATTTTCAAAAAAAAAGGTGTCTCCTTTATTGCAGAAACACCTTTTTGTATATTATAAAATTGGATTTTAAGATCTTGGATGATACTGATGAATCGTATTTTTCAGATAATCACGGTCAAGATGGGTGTAAATTTCAGTTGTCAAAATAGATTCATGCCCCAGCATTTCCTGAACAGCTCTTAAATCGGCGCCACCGTTAATTAAGTGAGTGGCAAATGAGTGCCTGAACGTATGCGGACTGATTTTCTTGTCGAGATCAATCTTTTCGGCCAGGTTTTTTATGATGGTAAAAACCATCACACGGCTGAGCTTTTTACCCCTCCGGTTTAAGAACAGAATGTTTTCACTTTCTTTGTCAATTTTCAGGTTTTTGCGGTATCCTTTCATGTATTTATTGATCTCCTCAATTGCCCGGTTGCTCACCGGAACCAGCCTTTCTTTATCGGCTTTTCCTTCAACTTTAATGAATCCCTGATCGAAAAAGAGGTTGGTTATTTTCAGGTTTACCAGTTCCGAAACCCTTAATCCGCAGCTATATAGTGTTTCAAGCATTGCTTTATTTCGCTGACCCTCGGGCTTTTCCAGGTCAACTGCATCAATCAGTGTGTCAATTTCTTCCATCGATAAAATATCCGGAAGTTTACGACCAATTTTTGGAGACTCGAGCAATGCTGTCGGGTCGCTCGATATTTTTCCTTCAATCAGCAAATATTTGTAAAACGATTTAATTCCGGAAATTGTACGGGCCTGGGTCCTGGGACTGACTCCCCGTTCGTTGAGCCATTCCACAAAACTTTTCAGATGCTCCAGTTTTACTTTTTCAGGCGCAACTTTTTTCTGATTCGATTCCAAAAAACTTTCCAGTTTGTTAATATCGTTGATGTATGCCGCAATTGAATTTTGCGAAAGTGATTTTTCCAGTGTAAGGTAATTTTCATACCCCTTTTTACTTTCTTCCCATTTCATAACTTTCTATTTTTGTATTTTAAATCGGTTGATTTAAAAATATTTAATATTAACTTCGTTTAATTATATTCAATTATTATGTTTTTGAATACGTTCAATTTAGTATAAAGTTACTATAAAAAATATTAAAATCGAAATATAATGAATTTATTGATAATCAATGGACCCAATTTAAATTTACTCGGTAAGCGTGAAAAAAGTATCTATGGTTCTGAAAGTTTTGAAGATTATTATGAAATCTTAAAATCTTCATTTGCAGCAGTTAATATCAAATACTTCCAATCGAATATCGAGGGTGAACTTATCGATAAAATTCACGAGTTTGGCTATTCAGCCGATGGAATTATTATAAATGCCGGCGCATACACACATACATCGGTTGCGATTCGTGATGCAATTGCCGCAGTTTCAGTTCCGGTTGTGGAGGTACACATTTCGAATACTTTATCGAGAGAGGATTTCAGGCATAAATCGATAATAGGGCCGGTTTGCCGGGGATGCATTATGGGATTCGGTCTCGATTCTTACAAGCTTGCAGTTCAAAGCTTTCTGAAATAAACCGGACTCTTTTCACGGAAATCTTAATTTTTGAAATTGGTCGAACTTTAATATCGATTGATTGCTTCAATTAATGGTAGTACTGTGAATTGCAAAAAATAAAAGCAAAATGAGACAAACAAAAATAGTTGCCACACTTTCTGATATAAGGTGTGAAAAAGATTTTATTCAGGCACTTTACAATGCCGGAATGAATGTAGCCCGAATTAATACTGCCCATATCACTCTTGAATCCGGAATGAAAATTATTGAGAATGTACGTGCTGTTTCCGATAAAATCGCCATTTTGGTCGATACAAAAGGTCCGGAAATACGAACCTGCCGGATGCAGGATGAAGTGGCTGTGGAAGAAAATCAAATTATTACCATTTCGTATAACAAAGATGAAAACGCTGCTTTCCCGGGAGTTTGTGTGAATTACCACAATTTTGTGGAAGATGTAAAAATAGGCGATCGTATATTGTTCGACGATGGCGATATTGAGGTCGTTGTTCAGGATAAAACGGAAGATAAGTTGCTGTGCCAGGTGAAAAACAGCGGTACCATAAAAAACAATAAAAGTGTAAATGTTCCGGGTGTGGTTACCTACCTTCCCACTCTTTCAGACAAAGACCGGGAATTCATCCGTTTTGCAGAGGAAAACAAACTCGATTTTATTGCCCATTCATTTGTGCGCAATAAAGAAGATTTATTTGAACTCCAGGGGCTGCTCGATGAACTGAACAGTGAAATGAAAATTATTTCAAAAATTGAAAACCTGGAAGGAGTTGAAAAAATTGATGAAATCCTGGACCATTCGTACGGAATAATGATTGCCCGCGGAGATTTGGGAATAGAGCTACCGGCAGAAAAAATTCCGACTGTTCAGCGAAACCTGATTCGAAAAGCTGTTGTAAAAAAGAAACCGGTGATTGTTGCCACCCAAATGTTGCACAGTATGATTGAAAACCCCCGGCCTACGCGTGCCGAGGTAAACGATGTGGCCAGTGCCATTTATTCACGCGCCGATGCAATAATGCTCTCCGGCGAAACTGCCATTGGTAAATACCCCGTTGAATCTGTACGGCTAATGCACCGCATTGCCAATGAAGTGGAACCCAATCGCAATAAACAGTACGATGTCATTTTGCCTCCTGTAAACAACGAAATACCGGCTTACCTGGCGCATTCGGCCATGCGGACAGCTCAAGATTTGCACCCTGAAGCAATTATTACTTCCACCACAACCGGCAAAACGGCAAGGTACCTGTCTGCTTACCGCTCAGATATTCCGGTTTATGCCAAGTGCCATTCAGACAGGGTGGTGCGTGAACTGTCGCTTTCGTTCGGGATTATTCCTACTTTTCTGGAAATGAAGAAAAACCGCCTGAAAATTCAAAAAGCAGCCATTGGCTCACTAACAAAAGATAATACGATTCATCCTGAAGATTTGATTCTTTATGTGGGTGGCCTGTTTGGTGAAGACTGCGGCGCTTCGTTTATTGAAATTTCAACAGTTGATAAAATTGTTCAACGCAAGATGCAGATGAAAAAATGATTTTTAACGAAAATCAATCACCTCGATATCGCCGTAATTGTCTGGTTCAAAAACAAAATATGAATCGGGTAATTCTGTTTTTATATCCATTTCAGTAACTTCAATTCCGTATAAATTACCTTCGATTCCGTGCAAAACTGCCGAATCGATCATCATTGTCGCTTTATCGATGTAAAGAATAATCTTGGAAACATCGTGTTCATCGGTGTCCGGGTAAAGTTCAATCTCATGAAGTGTTTTACCGTCTTTATTGGTGGTTCCGGTATATTCCGATTCAAATCCTTTTTCATAAATACTGAAAATGGAAGAAGGATCCATCAAATCGCTGCCGCTGTCTTCAACAGTCGAAATAGTCACCTGGTTCCCGTCAGTCATGTAGTTCCAGATTGTTTCACCATCAGAAAAAACTTTCAGCCCTACATCAGGAAGGGTCAACACATATTTCTGACCTTTCAACTGGATTGAGCCTTCGTTTTTTTCATGTATATCCATTTCCTCATTGTCCATAGAAAATATAAAATGGGCTGAAATGGAATTGTATGACTGTGTTTTTTTACTAACCTCGTCTAAAATTTCTTTGGCGGTTGTATTTTCCTGTGCAACAGAAAACAGCGACACTGCCAAAATCATTCCCAATAAAAAAAGTTTCCTCATTATATAATTTTATTACAAGCTATTCAACAATTGTTCCAAAGTGTATTCATCCTGAA
This sequence comes from uncultured Tangfeifania sp., assembly GCA_964443035.1. Taxonomy (GTDB): domain Bacteria; phylum Bacteroidota; class Bacteroidia; order Bacteroidales; family Prolixibacteraceae; genus Tangfeifania. The sequence continues at coordinate 4,526 of CAYUBV010000003.1, read as the reverse complement.
TAAGCACCTGCCGGGCTTTACTTCCTTCACTTGTACCCACAACTCCGGCAGCCTCTAATTGATCCATAATCCGGCCTGCCCGGTTGTAGCCAATCGAAAACCTACGCTGAATCATGGAAGTAGACCCCATTTGGTTGATAACCACCACGCGGGCAGCGTCGTCAAAAAGTTCGTCGCGGTTATTCAAATCCACTTCACCCGGGCCGGCTTCTTCATCTTCCTGGTACTCCGGCAGCATAAATGCCGTTGGAAAACCTTTTTGTTCTGAAATAAATGAACAGATTTCTTCCACTTCAGGAGTGTCGACAAATGCGCATTGTACCCTTGTCATTTCGCTTCCGGATGAAATCAACATATCGCCTTTTCCAATCAACTGGTTGGCCCCCGGTGTATCGAGAATCGTGCGTGAATCAATCATCGAAGCTACTTTGAAAGCAATTCGGGCCGGGAAATTTGCTTTAATAACCCCGGTAATAATATTGGTTGAAGGCCGCTGTGTAGCTATTATCATGTGAATACCCACTGCCCTTGCCAACTGCGCAATACGTGCAATCGGCAATTCAATTTCTTTGCCGGCTGTCATTATCAGATCAGCAAATTCATCGATAACCATCACAATGTAAGGCATAAACCGGTGTCCTTTTTCAGGGTTCAGTTTCCGGCTGATGAACTTCCGGTTGTATTCTTTGATATTTCTGGCATGTGCTTTTTTCAGCAAATCGTACCGCTGGTCCATTTCCACATTAATGGAATTTAGGGTATATTTTACCTTCTGAATATCGGTAATCACCGGCTCTTCTTCATTCGGAAGTTTCGCCAGGTAATGTTTTTCAAGAACTGAATAAAGGTTCAGCTCCACTTTCTTCGGGTCGACAAAAACAAACTTTAGTTGCGAAGGATGTTTTTTATAAAGCAGCGAAGTAATAATCACATTTATACCAACTGATTTTCCTTGTCCGGTAGCACCGGCCACCAAAATATGCGGCATTTTGGTGAGGTCGAACATATAGGTTTCGTTGGAAATAGTTTTTCCAAGTGCTATCGGAAGTTCAGCGTTGCTTTCCTGGAATTTGCGTGAACTTAGAATTGAACGCATCGAAACGATTTCGGGATGTTGGTTGGGCACTTCGATACCAATTGTTCCGCGTCCCGGAATCGGTGCAATAATCCGGATTCCCAGTGCTGCCAGGCTCAGGGCTATATCGTCTTCCAGGTTTTTTATTTTTGAAATGCGAATACCTGGTGCAGGCACAATTTCATAAAGTGTAATTGTGGGGCCGATAGTTGCCCTGATTTTGGTAATTTCAATTTTATAGTGACGCAGGGTTTCAACAATTTTGTTTTTGTTGGCAATTAATTCTTCGTTGGTTACTTCCGAATTTCCTGCGCTGTGGTCTTCGAGAACATCGAGCGTCGGGAATTTGTAGTTCGAAAGTTCGAGTGTCGGGTCGTAATCATCCATGGGTTCTTTCCGGTAATCTCCGTCTGCTTCTTCCTCTTCTTTTTGTTCTACCGTCAACTCCAAATCTTCTTCTTCATCTTTATTTTTAGTTTTTTGTTTCGTCGGTTTTTCAGCAATTTCAGGCATTTCATCTTCACCGGAATCGGGCTCAAAAATGGCCTTCACTATATCGTCGTCGTCAATTACCTTCGAAATTGAATCATCTTCGATAACCTGTTTATTGTCCTTTTCAGTATTCTTCTCAGAAGAACTTTCTTTTTCTTCCTTCGGTTTTTTTCTAAAAAGATTTTTAAAGAAAGAATATGCTTTATCGAAACGGGTAATAACAAGCGTCAGTCCGGTAATAAACAGTAACAAAATCACTCCCGGTGTGCCAATCAAAGATCTTAACCAATTGCTTATTATAAAACCATACCTTCCGCCGGCGTACATATAGGTTCCTGCATCGGTTTTTGTAAAAGCCAACCCCAGGGTTACCGATAACCAAAGAATCAGAAGCAGGCTGAATACCAAACTTCTCCGGTATTTTACAAGATTGCGGCCAAGAACTTTAAAACCTGTTACAACCAAAAAATAAATGAAAATAAAAGACGCAATCCCAAATCCCCTGTTAATTATGACTTCTGAAAGATAAGCGCCTGTTTTGCCTGCTAAATTCTGTACTTTAATATCTGAATTCATCACCAGTTCCTTCCAGGGCAAATCGAGTTTGCTCTGATCGGCAGCGCCATAAAATAGAAAGGAAATAAATGCAATGAGCAGATAAGCAGAAATCAGCAAAATCAGCAATCCAAAAATAAACCTGAACTTTTCATTTTTAAAGAAAGGCTGTTTGTTGCTTTTTTGCTTCCGGTTTGATTTTCCAGGCTTTTTTGATTTCGATGACATAAAGGTGCTGCTTGTTTTAATGAAGTGCAAATTTAATTAAAAATATCCAGCCAACTGTTCAGAATTTGCCTTCAAAAAAAAGAACGGTTAAAAAAGAAAAATGATATTGAAAGAGTGAATTTTCTTTGTTTTTGATGTTTTTAACTCAACCCAGCTAATAATTTGATTTTTGGAATATAAATCGCTGTTTTTTAACATTGTATGAAAAACAAAAAATGACAAAACTCCATTCCTTTTATACAATGCTTTTTTTATGTTTGTTTCGAACTAAAAAACTGATAATGGAAAAACTGGCAGTTGTGGCATTGGGTGGAAACGCCCTGCTGCGCGAAAATGAAGAGGGGACCATTGAACAACAGGAAAAAAATGCAACCGAAACGATTGAAAACCTGGTTCACCTGATAAAAGACGGGTATGAACTGGTTATTACCCACGGAAACGGTCCGCAGGTGGGAAACATCCTGATGCGGAACGATGCCGGCGAAAAATTGTACAATATCGCGCCCATGCCACTTGATATTTGTGTAGCCGACTCGCAGGGAGGAATCGGGTACATGGTTGAGCGAATGCTGCGAAATGTGTTGCTGGAACATGGAATTCAGAAAAATGTAATAACCATGGTAACACTGGTGGAAGTGGATGAAAATGATCCGGCGTTTAAAAATCCGTCGAAACGCATCGGGAAAATGTATGTAAAAGACGAAGCCGACCGCCTGAGTCGTGAAAAGGGATGGATGTTTAAACCTTCGTCGAAACTGGGCGGCGGCTACCGGCGGGTGGTGTACTCCCCTGCTCCGCTCGATATTATTAACAAGGAAACCATCGGGTTGCTGGTGAAAAACGGAAACATTGTAATTGCTGCCGGTGGCGGTGGTATTCCGGTATATTACGACAGCGAAAATACCATGCGGACACTCGATGCCGTTATCGATAAAGACCTGGCTTCCGGATTACTGGCAAAGAATATCGATGCAGATGAATTGTATATTTTAACCGATGTGCCTTTTATTTACAAAGATTTCGGCAACCCTGCCCAGGAAAAACTGGAATTTTTGAATTATGCCGATACAAAAAAATACCTCGAAAACGGTATCTTTGGCGAAGGCAGCATGGAACCAAAAATCAGGGCCTGCCTTAATTTTTTGAACAGCGGCGGAAAAAAATGTGTGATTACCGAAGCTAAAAAGCTGGAAGACAAATCGTTTGGTTCCAAAATAACATTCAATTACGAAGACTAAAATTTACTAAAACATGGCATTCAATTTAAAAAACAGAAATTTTCTGAAGCTACTGGATTTCTCTCCCAAAGAGATTCATTTTTTACTTGAGCTTTCTGAATCACTAAAAAAGGCTAAATACGCCGGAACCGAGCAGCCAAAACTGACGGGTAAAAACATTGCACTCATTTTTGAAAAAGCATCTACACGAACCCGCTGTGCTTTTGAAGTTGCGGCGTTCGATCAGGGAGCGCAGGTAACGTATCTCGGACCATCTGGGTCGCAAATCGGGAACAAAGAATCGATGAAAGACACTGCCCGCGTGCTCGGGCGAATGTACGACGGCATTGAATACCGCGGTTTTGCACAGGAAACAGTTGAAATTCTTGGCAAATATGCCGGAGTACCGGTTTGGAACGGACTGACCAATGAATTTCATCCGACCCAGATTCTGGCTGATTTCTTAACCATGAAAGAACATTCAAACAAACCGCTTTCTGAAATTATGTTTTGTTACATGGGCGATGCCCAAAATAACATGGGTAGTTCACTGATGGTGGGCGCTGCCAAACTGGGAATGGATTTCAGGGCGGCTGCACCAAAGCAGGCCCAGCCAAATGAAGAACTGCAGCAGGAGTGCCTGGAAATAGCAAAAAGTACAGGCGCAAAAATAACTGTGACTGAAGATGTTGCCAAAGCCATAAAAGATTGTGATTTCATCTATACCGATGTGTGGCTCTCCATGGGCGAACTGGAAGACATGTGGGCAAAACGCATTGAATTGATGCTGCCCTACCAGGTGAATAAAAAAACGCTGGAACTTACCGGAAATCCCAATGTGAAGTTTCTGCACTGCCTGCCGGCATTTCATAACCGCGAAACAAAGGTTGGCGAAGAAATTTTTCAGAAATTTGGTTTGGAATCAATGGAAGTAACCGAAGATGTTTTTGAAAGTGAAG
>CAYUBV010000002.1:33764-49014 GCA_964443035.1 uncultured Tangfeifania sp. | reverse complement strand
GCAGCTCCGGGCGATACGCTCTACAATTACAACTACACGCAGTACGAACTGTTTTTTTACAGCGAACCACAAGCCATGCAGCTTGAAACCAAAGAAGAATTGAGAAAGGTGGCCGGCAAAGACGGGACATGGATTTTTACCGATGCCGAAGGTTTTGAAAAGATTGAAAACATGGGACTGAAACCGGACTCAGCTAAAATTCGTGAGTACCGGCATTTGTACCTGAACCGTGGTGGACGGTTCATCAACCCCAAAACACGGCGGGAAGTTTTAAAACCAATGTACCTGATAAAATATTAAAAATGCAAAAAGGCGGACTCCAGAAATATTCATGGCTGATTATTCCCCTGCTTTTTATGCTCTATTCGGCGCCCGGTGCACTCGATTTTGTTTTTCATTTTCCCGATGAAAAATACTACACCGATGCTGCACTTCAGATGATGGACAAGGACGATTGTTTCACGCCTTATGCAGCCGACGGTTCTCCACGGTTTGTGAAACCGATTGCCACTTACTGGGTGTTAATCGGGAGCTACGAATTGTTTGGAGTCAGCAAGTTTTCTTCACGCGTTTTCTTCTGGCTGGCCGGTGCATTACTGGTAGCTTTGGTTTACTTTATGGCCAAATCGCTGACCGGAAACAAAAAACTGGCTGCAACAGCGGGTTTTATTACGGCTGCCAATCCGCTGGTATTAATGAGCGCAACCCGCTCGATTCCCGATATTCTGCTGGTACTGTTTCTCACCATCAGTGTATGGGGATTTCTGGAAATGATGCTCCGGGACAAACCTCCGCCAAAATTTTTCTGGATGGCCTACCTGGGAGCAGCTTTGGCATTTGAAACAAAAGGATTGCCGGCTGCCGCATTTGCCGGTGCCAGTATTTTATTTCTGGTTTTGAATCCGTGGAAACGAAAAAAACTGCACGAAATCATTCACTGGCCGGCTATTATTGTGTCAGTTACGGTGGCATTGAGTTGGTTTGTAATAATGTATATCGAGCACGGCACCACTTACCTCGAGTCGTTTTACACCGACCAGTTAGGTGAGCGGGTGTCGTCAAAAACAAGCCAGGTTTTAAAAAATACTTTCCTTGGAATTGCAAACCTCATCGCTTTCACCATTCCGTGGATTTTTATCGCTTTTTCAAAACCCAAAAAATTAAAATCTTATCTCTCAAATTCAGATAACCAGTCAAAAGCAATTTTCGGATTCATTGCCACCTGGGTGGTTTTAATCATTTTCATGTCGGGGGCAGTTTACAAGTTTTACGATAGGTACCTGCTGCCGGTTATTCCGGTTGCGTCCCTGTTTTTTGCATGGGTAATTACCCAATCAGAAACAAAAATGAAAAAAGGGTTTCTGAAATTATTTGTTGCATTGGTTGTTTTTACACTTCTGCTGAATATTTTATATGCTCTCTTCATTTTGCCCGATTCAATAATGATTTTGGGAATTGCAGTCAGCATACTACTTGCAGCATTCTATTTTTCAGGACAATTCAAAAATATTTCCACAGAAATAAAACTGGCGAATGCAATTCTATTGTTGTTCTTCAATGTATTTGTGCTGCTCTATCCGCTTTTGATGCCCAATCCCGGCGAACAACTCGTAAGTAAACTGAAATCGGAAGGCATTTCGGAAAAACAAAAAGTGTATGTTTACGGAAATATCAGGACGGCCTCAAACATCCGTATTCACAGCCACCACCAGTTTAATGTGGTGAGCATGGATACAGTTTTTACCCTGCCCAAAGAACCGGAGCATTTTCTAATTGTCAACGAAAAAAAACAGGATAAACTGAATCTGAAAAACTACAAAGTAGTTCCGGGCTCGGAAGAGTGGCCACGCGTGCCGGTGGATAAATTCCCCGGATTTCTGCAAAAACCGGTAACTCAACTTAAAGAAAGCGGAACAAAATATTTGATAGCCAAACCAAAACATCAACCATGAAATACCTGCAGAAACAGCATTATTATATTCTCGGCGCATGGTTCATCATTAACCTGCTGCAATCTGTTTTCACCGGCCTGCATTCCGATGAATCGTACTACTGGATGTATTCCGAAAACCTGGCCTGGGGATATTTCGATCATCCCCCCATGGTTGCATTGCTGATTCACATCGGGCACCTGCTATTGCCCGGCGAAATTGGAGTGCGGCTCATCCTGGTGTTAATGTCAACAGCCACACTTGCACTTATTTTTAATGAAATCAGGGAAACAAAAAATCTGTTTTTTGCAACTGTTTTCGTGCTTTCATTTCCGCTGGTTCACACACACATTGCCGGGTTTCTGGCCCTACCCGATGTTCCGTTGCTTTTTTTCACTATGCTTTTTTTGATCTTGTACCGAAAATTTCTGGAAAAGCCCGGGATAAAACTTTCGGTTTTGCTGGCACTGGTGATTACAGCCATGATTTACAGCAAATACCACGCATTTTTGGTTGTCGGCTTTACGGTGCTTTCGAACCTGAAACTTTTTCGCAATAAATATTTCTGGCTGACAGTTTTTCTGAGTCTTATTTTGCTGACGCCCCACATCTGGTGGCAAATAGCCAATGAGTTTCCTACCTTTAAATACCACCTGGTTGAGCGCGCCAAACCATTACGGCTGAAGTATGTTTTCCCCAATATTATAAACCAGCTTTTAATGGCCGGCCCGCTTACTTTTGTACTGATTTTTTGGAGACTACTAAAAGTGGATATCAAAAATAAATTCACCCGTGCGCTGGTTTTTAACATTCTCGGATTCTATATCCTGTTTTTTCTGCTGAGTTTTAAAAACAGGATTGAAGCACACTGGGCTGCGGCAATTATTCCAATGCTCATGCTGGCAACTTATCCCCTAATTAAACAGGAACCGAAAATAAAACTGTGGTTCCGGCGGCTGGCGCTACCTGTAATTGTGTTGTTTTTTATTTACCGGATTTATTTGGCGCTGGATGTAATTCCGAATGTGGGTTACACAAAAATTACCTTTTTCAACCGCGAAGCCCATGCCATGGAAATAAAAGATATGGCTGCCGGACGAAAAGTGGGTTTTTTCAATAATTACGCTGCCATTAGCAATTACATTTTTTACACCGGCGATTCAGCGGTTCATTTATCCACCCCTAATTACCGGTTTAACCAGTATGATTTATGGGACGAAGAAAAATACGGCGAAGGCGAAACACTTTTGGCCATTCAGTCGAAACATTTCGATCCGCCCCATCTGCAAAAAATGGCAACCGGCCAGATGAAAGGATATATAATTATTGAAGAATTCCAGTCGTTAACAGGACTGGAGCTGGAAGTCGTCAGTGCAAAAACGGTGGAAAATAACCTTAAATTTGACATTCAACTCACAAACACCAACCAACATCCTGTTTCAACCGATCACATTTCAGAACCGGTTCTGGGCATTATGCAAAATCAGTCGGAAACGGATGCAATTCCCCTGACCCAATCTTCGGCAAAAAATAAAATCGAGCCGGGAGAGGCAGCAATCCTGCAATTCGAAATTACCAAACAAAAAATCGATAAAAACCAACCTCTCACTTTTTATACCCGCTCAAAAGAAAGCATCAGGGGAGAAATGACGATTTACAAATTCGAAAAGAACCATTAATACACGCCCGGCCCAAATTCAACACACTCTTCTGCCAATTATCCTGAAGTAAGGTCTTCTTTCTTTGTTTTCAATTATCACACCTCACCCCCTTTTTCTGCCATTTAGGAATATTTAAATATATTTTTTAGATAAATTCCAATAATTATCACCTTTTATTTTCTTTTTGATTAAAAATCGGCTCCAATATTAATAATCTGTTAAGACAGTCTTCTTTATTCTCAAAACAGGGGTGTCAGATAAAAATAAAGCACATTTTTGACCCGTACATATAAAAAAGTGGGGGCCATTTTAAAATTTATATATTTTTTAAAAATAAAACCACCATTTAAAAGGGGTATTATTTAATTTTTATAATTTTTTGAAAAACAAAAACAACGAAGTGAATTTTATCTAAGAAAAAACAGTGTTTAACTTTTAAAAATTAGAAACATGAAAAGAACATTAATCGTTTTAGCAGGTCTTGTTTTACTAATCACCGGAATGCCGCGGGCAAATGCCCAGGAATGGAGTACAGGCCTCGACATTTACAGCAGCTACGTATGGCGTGGCGCCAAATTTGGTTCAGGACCGGCATTTCAGCCTTACCTGGAGTTTAGTGCAGGCGGTTTTGCAATAGGCGCCTGGGGATCTTATAATGCCTCAACCAACGAAGCAGCCGAAGCCGATCTTTATTTAAGTTATGGGGTCGACCTGGGCGAAGATGCATCGCTTGGCTTTACAGTAACCGATTATTACTTCCCGGGCGATTTATGGTTTGAAGGAACATCGCATTATATTGAACCGATGGTAACGCTCGGAGTCGGCAGTTTTTCACTCACCGGCGCCTACATGATGAACGATGGCGAAGGCGACCTTTACCTCGAAGCAGGCTTGTCTGCCGGAGCGATTGATTTAACACTTGGCGGAGGAGACGGAGCCTACACCGTTGACGGAGATTTCAATGTTTGCAACATTGGTATCAGCACTTCCAAAGAGATTAAAATCACAGACGCATTTTCACTGCCCGTTTCAGGTGCAGCTATTTTAAATCCTTCCTCCGAACAATTCCATATTGTGGTAGGAATATCTCTGTAACCTTAAAATCAGCATAAAATGAAAAAAATAGAAGCAATTATTCGCAAAACAAAATTTGACGAGGTGAAAGAAGCGCTCCATGACGTTGGGATTGAATTTTTCTCCTTCTGGGATGTCAGGGGGGTTGGACAAGCAAGGGAAGGCCGCGTTTATCGCGGGATTGTATACGACACAAGTACAATTGAGCGCATCAAGCTCTCTATTATTGTCCGGGATAAAAACATTGAAAAAACAGTAAATGCAATTCTTAAGTCAGCCAGATCAGGAGAAATCGGGGATGGAAAAATATTCATCATTCCGATTGAAGATGCCTACCGCATCAGAACCGGGGAGAGTGGTGACGAATCGCTTTACATTAAAGGAAAAGAAGAGTAGTAACTTTTAAAATTGAATTATCATGGAAGAACTTTCTATTTCGATTAACAATATATGGGTTTTGCTTGCCACATTTCTGGTAATGTTTATGCAACCCGGATTTGCAATGGTGGAGGCTGGCTTCACACGCTCAAAGAACACCGCAAACATCCTGACAAAAAACCTGGTGGACTTTTCAGTTGGTGCCATTTTCTACTGGGCCATTGGCTACACACTTATGTACGGTGAATCCATCGTCGGATTTATCGGAATGCCGGAATTATTTATCAATGATAACGGTATTGGCGATTATGCCAACAAAACCGATTTAATGTTTCAAACAGTTTTTGCTGCAACCGCCGCAACAATTGTTTCGGGCGCTGTTGCCGAAAGAACAAAATTCAGTGCCTACCTTATTTTTACGGTAGTTATTACCGTTTTCATTTATCCGATTTCTGGTCACTGGAAATGGGGTGGCGGCTGGCTCGATCAGATTGGTTTTCTTGATTTTGCAGGCTCTACACTGGTACATTCGGTAGGCGCATGGGTTGGCCTGGCAGGTGCAATTGTTCTTGGTCCGCGCCTCGGAAAATATGTAAAAGGTAAAGCAAAAGCGATTCCGGGGCACAATTTGGCATTCGGGGCACTCGGAGTGTTTATTCTCTGGTTCGGCTGGTTCGGCTTTAACCCCGGCTCTCAACTGGGTGCCGCAGGTAATGAAAACACAGTTGCAATTGCCCACATCGTTCTCACAACCAATCTCGCTGCTGCCGGCGGTGCGATGGCCGCTTTGTTTACTTCATGGATGCGTTATAAACGTCCTGCCCTTTCGCTGGCCCTCAACGGAGCTTTGGCCGGACTTGTTGCAATAACTGCAGGAACTGATATTGTCAGCCCCGGTGGATCACTTATTATTGGTATTATTGCAGGAATCATTCTTGTTTTCAGTGTTGAAATATTCGACCAGGTTTTCAAAGTAGACGACCCGGTTGGCGCTATCTCGGTGCATGGTGTGAATGGTGCATTCGGAACTATTGCAGTTGGTTTGTTTGCCACCGAAGGAGGATTGTTTTATGGTGGCGGCACAAGCCTGCTTGTTTCTCAGCTAATTGGTGTAGCGGCAGTATTTGCATGGGCATTCGGATTGGGGTTAATAATGTTCAAAATTATAAAAGCAACCATCGGATTGCGCGTTTCCAGGCGCATTGAAGAAGAAGGTCTCGATGTTTACGAACATGGAGAAAGTGCCTACAATTAATACACAACCTTCTTTTAGATTTTGTTCTGTAGCTGTCTGTAATGGATTCGCCGGTAGGGGCGGATCCTTTTTCCCAAATTCAGCAATAAGATCGACAAAGGGATTGACATAGTTTAGTTTAGTAAGAAGAGAAGTTTTATTTATTGGTTTATTAGTTTGAATGAAAACCGGCCGGCAGAAATGCGGTCGGTTTTTTTGTTGATAAAAAGCAAAGGAATTATCCGGGAATCATAGCAATTAAGAAGCATGGATTGCTACTTTTGCAAACCTAAAAATTAGATGTATGCAAACCTGGTTTGAGTGTAAAACGAAATACGTAAAAGTAACCGAAAGCGGTAAAGAACAAACAGTAACCGAAAATTTCCTGCTCGATGCAGTTTCATTTACCGATGCTGAAACGCGCATAATTCGTCAGTTGGAGCAAATGGTAAAAGGCGAATTTTCTGTTACCGACATTAAAAAATCACGCATTGGCGAAGTATTTCCCTACGAAAGCGGAGAATGGTGGTTTAAAGCAACCATTAACCTCGTAACCGTTGACGAAGAAGCCGGAAAAGAGAAAAAAATGCGTACTTATTATCTCGTAATGGCCGACGACATAAAACAAGCCCTCGGACGTCTGGAGGAAAGTTTGTCGTACCTGGTCATTCCATATGTGGTTTCGGCCCTCGCTGTAAGCACAATCGTAGATGTCTTCCCGTACGATCCTTCCGAATCGGCTGTTCCCGAAGGCTTCACTCCGGTTGAAGAAGAATAATTTTTTTAAGTAAATATCATTGCTGCCCCTATTTTAAGGAATTTGATTTTCAGTCGAACATCCTTTGTCTGGGACTGTTATTTTATTGAAAAAGCAATTCCCCTCAATATTTTGTAATTTAGTAAGACAATACAAAAAAATTCAAATTATGAGCAAAGAGAATATCATTACTCAAAAACCTAAGAAAAAAGACAGAAAAGAGATGATCCAATACATTAACCTTCAACTGGCGGCACTGGGTCAACCACTTTTTTCTGATAATATAGATGAGGGCTCAAAACTTTCGAGCGATAAATTTATTTCATTAACCGAGGGGTTAATAAGCAGTTTTCGTGAGAAATCGAGATTGTTATCCGGCCACCTTTCTCCTGTCGATACGCGCATTCAGAATTTTCTTGATAATTATTTAAAAGACGTTTCTGTTGATAAATCCTACCTTTTGCCGGATTCAACATTTATTTTAAATCAACCAGGACTGGGGCGCGAGGTAAGTCTTCCGCCAAACGGAAATTTATTTAAAACTGAGCTGGTGAGTTCTTACCGCTTGAAACAAGGCATTTTAAACAACCCGGCAGATGACAAACGAACCACAAAAGGCACTTTTCACATTGTGGAAGACGGCCTTCCGGTTCCACCCGACAAAAAGGAAGTGCCCAAAATTGCATTTGCCCACATGTTGCACGAAGCATTCCACCCGGCAAACGACATGAATGTGTTGCCTTTCACCTCCAACCAAAAAGATAAAGCAAAAATTATGGTTTCGCTTTTACTACGGCCTGTAGTCAGCCCCGAAGTAAAAGGCCTGATGAGCGAAAAAAGCATGGAAATCCGCTTTTTTGCTCCCGGAAGCCTGGTAAGTAATCTCGATTTTGTGGAACATATTTTTGGAAATGCCGGCGATCCGAACCTGGCAGAAAATGATGCAGCACTCGATATCGAACACTGGACCGGGCATACAGGATGTATCGTTCTGGCCCCCCAACTGACAAAACTCAAAAAGAAAGATATCGGTCTTCCGCACGTGGATGAAGCTACCGAAAGACAAAAAGCCGATGGCATGTGCTGGAGCGATGAAAATGAGCTTTACAACAACGGTGGTGCTTTTAAAATTACCTGCCGCGATGAACAGGGTGTTGTTGTTACACTGATTGCAAATAACTACTTCGGTTATTCTAAAAAAGAAATTAAAACCCAGATTGGATATTCAGCAAATTTATACGGCATGGTAGAAGAAGAGCATGCCGGCGGAGCGTTGGCATTCCCGCGCGGGAATATGGGAAACAATATTTATGGTCAACCATTTTTAGAAAAATTTGACACTAATTATTCATTCGAAGAAGTAAAAAAACTGCTGGCAGGAAAGATTGATGTGATGTCTGAAAATTATGCAACCGACAAAAAATATCCGGACATCATTTACATTCATGAACATGCCGACATCGATATTGAAAAAGGAACGGTTACGTGGGAAGACCAGGGAAAACAGCAGCAGCTTAAGCTGTCGCCCAAAAAAATATATGTGCATCCCACAGGGCATAAATTCCAATTGGTAAAACATCCCGAGCAACAACTCTGGCGTATTATCGATACATCGCCCGAGGGAATTTTCTGCCACAAACCCAGCACTGTTTCGGGAGGAGGCAAATCGGAAATTTCCAAATCAATGCAAAATGCCATTAAATACGGTTCTTTTTACATTCAGGATTTGGAAAAAGATTCGGAAATGGTAGATAAAATAATCAATTACGATTATTCAAACCGATGGAAAAATATACGGCCGAATGCCCGTCCTTCAAGGCCGTTTTTAAGTCCGCACCGTACACTGGGCTCGGCAGTGAAACTGCTCACTCCGTCGGATCAATATAACGATGAATATAACCGTTTTCTCGAAAGCATACCCGTACATGTTCGCACTTTGGCGCTTTACATTAAAAGGTTATACCGTAGCCAACAGGAAGAAGGATCGTGGAAGCAGCACCTGAATGTGGAAATTGTAAACGGAAGGGACGGAAACACGCTCAGATACAAGCACAATAGAATAATGGCCAGCTATGTACGGATTGGGTTCAACCCGGATGGAAAATGGTATTTACATAAACTGCGTTCCGATTTCATTCCCAGCCAGAAAATCCAGATGGAAGATGACATCACTGCATCGATTACACTCCCGGCAAACCAGTTAAATGACCTAAATCCGGAATTCCCGAATAAAAGTGTTAAACTGTTAACCAACTGCGAAGCATATTTCTTCCAGCGTCCCGACGAGGCAATTATCAGGGGATACGACAAAGATGCCGAGGCAGATATTGTCAGCCCCAATACTTTTTTGACAAACTACGAGCCGCTCACCAGGAAAGATGCCCGGGAGCTTTACGAAGATGCCATTCATTTCGATCAGTATACCCAACCGGTAAAAGATCTTATTAAAAAAGTGCTGAACAGGAACAAGGAATCTTATTTTGTTGCCCCTTCGCATACAAGAATAGTTAATGGCGTACCTACAAACAATCCAAGGTACCTGCAGTTTAACCGCTTCAAACACGATAACCAGGATTCGCACCTCGCTGAAGTTGGGGTGCGGTTATACCGGAAAATAGATCCTGAAAAGCCGGTTCATTTTCCGGTGAATGCAGTATTGCCGGGCCGCAGAAACAATCCGGCCGATAAGAAAAAAGGCATTCGCCCGCTGAGTGTTTACAACCCGATTCATTACCAGGAGATTCCCGAGTTGTTTATGGATTTCATCTGCAGCCTTACAGGCAAATCGCCGTCCACAACCGGAGCCGGATCAGAAGGGGCACTGACAAAAGGCCCGTTCAACATGCTGGTTCCCACATCCGATTTAAACAATGCCCTGCTCTCCTACATTTTAAGCGAATACCAGGGATTTAGCTCGGCAGCCGGTCATGTAGGGCAAAAAAATCGTTTTGATCACGATATCAGCATACTGATTCCGGAAATATGGGCGCGCCTGGAACCTGAAGACAGAGACGCCAACAAACTGATTGAACACAACAGCCTCGATAAGCTGGAAGATTTTGAATACAACGGACAAAAAGTGCTGGCCAGCCGGCTGGGATACCGTATCAATGAAAATTTTGCGTTCAGGTGTATGAACCGCTTATTTGATGAGCCACTGGCTGTTTTTAATGAAGAAATGCTGAAACCGGAACTTCAGGACATGGAGATTTTTGTTGACGGCGTCAACAATGTTGTTGAAGCCCAAAAAAAAGTAGCTTTAAATTATTTTAGCGACGGAAGTGTGGAAGCAGCTATTCCGCCGCTTAAAATATTGTTGCACATTATGGCCTATGAAAATTACAACGGCAAAGAACTGAGTGACCCGGAGCTTAGAAAAGAGTTTAAACGGGACTATGTGCTTCAAACCGATTGGTATAAAAACAGGTTGAAACTGAAACAGCAAAGAGATTCAGCCTTATTGAAAAATCAGATTCAGCATCTTGAAAGTTTTAAAGAGGACCCAATTAACAGTAAACTGGTTGAGGAAATGGACATTAACCAGCGCATCGAAAAAGCCAGATTACGGTTAAGCTATATTGAATCTGATAAATACATCGATGACATAACAGGCACAATAGGCGCCGATCCGCTTTTCAAAAAAGATTAAATACTAAACGGTCTTCCTGTTCAGATGCTCAGAGCAGGAAGACCGTTCTGTAAATATAATTAATTGAGATAGTTTATAAGTTAACCAGCACTTTGTAGAAATTAAACTGATCCCTTTTCTCCGGATCAAACTGATAATATGCCACAGCAATCCGGCAAATATCCTGAATTGTCTGGTATATTTCAGCCACTTCTTTTTGTCCGTAAGTACTTAAATCATTCTCTCCTTCAAGCGTTTCAAAACAATCTTTATATTCGGCAATTTGACTTGCCGATTCAAGAATCTTTCTGAAAAGTGCATCAGGAGCCCCTTTGCTGACTATTTTTTTGCGGGTTCCTTCATCGAGGTTTTCTCTAAACTGAGTCAGAAATTTATACAAACTCAGGTGATCGCCGTTTTTAGCATCGCTGAAATAATTGGTGTATCCCAGCTTTTTAAATGTTTCTTTCAGAAATGGTTTATCGTCCCGGAAATCTACCTTCAGGCTCGCCCTCAAAATTTTCAGGCTTTGAAGACCGGCCACCAACACTTCGTGCCATTCGCGGTATTTTTCATCGTCAATATCGTTCAGACCTCCTGAATAGTGTTTTTCAATGGTGTCTTCTATCCAGATATTCAGCGAAACAGCAAATTCCGGATCCCACTCTTTCCGGACGCTGGAGAGTTCGTAAATGTTTTCTTTAAATGATTTTGCAATTTTTTGACAGGCAAGAATGGTTGCTGTACTGGTGGGACACATGGTTTTAACTTCCATAACATCAGTTTTTTTTTGAGTTAGCTGTACATACAAAACTACCAACTTAAACCCAAAATTCACCAGATAAGTCCTTTAATTATTAGATGTTTTACAGTTATGTTATGAAACTATGTTACATAACAATGTTCTGTAAAATATTTTCCAAAATTTCTTGTTAAATTTTATTTGTGACGCTTTTCCAGTTCACGTACTATATCTTCAATCCGGTAACCTTTATGTGTCAGCAAAACAATGAGATGGTACAACAAATCGCCCGCTTCATAAACAAAGTTTTCATCGTCGTTTGCCATGGCGCCAATAATGGTTTCCACAGCCTCCTCTCCCACTTTCTGCGAAATTTTAGGCGTTCCTTTCTGAAACAGGGAAGTGGTATACGAACCTTTGGGCATCTCCTTTTTTCGTTTATCGATAAAATCCTGCAGATAACTCAAAAACTGAAGATCGTTTTTTTGATTGGTTTCGAAAAAGCAGGTATCAGCCCCTGTGTGACAAACCGGCCCCACCGGATTGGCTTTAACAAGCAGTGTATCGTCGTCGCAATCAACCAGCATGGAAACTACATTCAGAAAATTACCCGACTCTTCGCCTTTGGTCCACAGCCGGTTTTTGGTACGGCTAAAAAAAGTGACTTTGCCTGTTTCCACTGTTTTTGAAAGCGCTTCTTTATTCATGAAACCCACCATAAGCACTTTCATGGTGGAATTATCCTGGATAACCGCCGGAATCAGTCCGCCGAGTTTATTGAAATTTATCTTTTCGATGTCTTTAAATTCGTTCATACCAAAAAATTTGCTGCGAAAGTAATGATTTGAAACTGTTTCTACCGAACCACAATTCCTTTTTCTTTTAAATAGTTTTTTAATACCGGAACCGGAATTTCGTTGTAATGAAAAATGCTGGCTGCCAGGCCGGCATCTGCTTTCCCGGTGGTAAACACATCCACAAAATGTTCTTTTGTTCCGGCACCTCCGGAAGCAATGATCGGGATTTTCAGTGAATCAGCGAGCCGCGAAAGTTGCTCATTTGCAAATCCGCTTTTCGTACCGTCGTGGTTCATGGAAGTAAATAAGATCTCTCCGGCTCCCCGGTTTTCCGCTTCTTTGGCCCATGAAAACAGTTCTTTATCGGTTGGAATACGGCCGCCATTCACCGTTACGGTCCAGTGGTCATTTTCATCTCCGCGCGCATCGATGGCAACAACCACAAACTGGCTTCCGAAATTCAATGCCATTTCATCGATGAGTTTAGGATTGCGTACTGCCGAAGAGTTGATTGTAATTTTGTCGGCCCCGGCACTTAGCAGTTTTTCAGCGTCACTGAGTTCGCTGATTCCACCGCCAACAGTGAAAGGGATGTTCAGATGGGCGGCAATCCGTTTTACCAGTTCAACAAAAGTTTTTCGTCCTTCGTGCGTAGCGGTAATATCCAGAAAACATAACTCATCAGCACCATCGGCTGCGTATTTTGCACCCATTTCTACCGGGTCGCCAACCTCCTTAATATCCACAAAATTAATCCCTTTCACGGTTTGTCCGTTACGGATGTCGAGACATGGTATAATTCGTTTTGCAAGCATAAAAAATTCCTTTCTGCCCTTCTCAAGAAGAGAAGAATTTAAATTCTAATCAAATATTTTATTAATAAACCTGTCACAATTGCCAAAGTAAATGAAATCAAAGTTCCCAATAAAAAATATTCGGCTTTTATATTTCCATCTTCGCGGGTATCATTAAATCGGAAAATGGATTTGGCAGCAATAAGAAAACCAATAGCTGTAAACTGGCCGGCCAAAATAAAAACCAGAATAAGAATCCGCTCAAGAATGCCAATCCAGGCTGAAATATCATGCTTTTTTTTCTTGTTCTTATCTGGAATTACAGCATGGAGAAACATGCCGGTAAAAATTCCTGTCGGATTGGTAATCAATACAAATCCAGTGGCAAAAACCCAAAACCTGATTAGGTTTTCTGAAATTGTTGCATCGGTTGCAAAAGCAGCTAAAGCATACAATACCGCAACGTGTAAGAGCTGGTCAGCCAGAAAAGGCGGAATATTATCCTTGAATTTCGATTTAAATAAGTCTGTAACAAAATGCAGCACAAAAATAATCGGGAAAAACCACCACAGACTAAAATGAAAAGTAAAAACTACAGGTAATAAAGATGCAAGAAAAACATGCATTACGAATTTCCCTGATTTCCATCCGTTTTTTCTTTTATGGTGTACCCATGAATCCGGCTGCAGCCAAAAATCGGCAATCAGATGGCCGGTTAACATAGGCAAAAAAACGCTATTAAGAATTTCCATAGTGCTTTTCTATTATTTGTTCGTAGCGTTCCAGAAACTTTTCGAGTACCTTCCAGTTGGCTGCTTTCAGGGTTTTACTCACCGAGGGTTGGGAAATTCCGAGTACATCTCCAATTTGTTCCTGAGGCATCGAAGTTGTAGTTGTGGTTGTTTTTCCGGTAGAATCAAAAAAATGGCCGCTGTATTTATGCAGCATTCCTTCCAGTTTATAAAAAATTACATTCGACTGAACTGAAGTCAGTTTTTTTATCAGCAAATCAGCCATGTAACAATAGGTCTCCAACTCACTGTTCAGTTCACTTTCCCCGGTAACAATAATAATGTGAAGACCTTTTTTTTTCAATTCATCCAAATTCTTTCCCGACCGCTCAAAAGCCGTCCCATTAGACAAAAGTACATCTTCATTCCAGGAAGAAATCTGGCCAATACCAACGGCGGCTCTCACGTCAGACAATTCATTCAGACGCCGCACCTCCATCCTAAATCTAAGAGCCAACAATAATGCTGCAATGGGCTTTACCGCTAACTGAAAACTGTCTCCCCGGTAAAATCGTGGCTTTAGCAGAATACTTTCATGTGTAAAATGTTCAATTTTTTCCTGAATGATCTTTTTTTGATCTTCTTTCAAAACTGAAGAGTTGACAATATCTCCGGTTATTACTGCTATTTGCTCTTTCTTTCTCACAAAGCGAATATAACCATTTTGAATTATATAATCAATTTATAACCTATTTAAGTTATATTATTATTTTATAACCTATTTGAGTTATATTTTTCAATTTCTTTTAAACTGATTTTTTCTTCATAAATCGCTTTGCCGGTAATCACGCCGGGCACCCCCATTTCGTCCAGTTTCAAAATATCATCCATCGATGAAATTCCACCGCTGGCAATGATTTCCACTTTGGGTAATTTTTCCAGGATTTCAGCGTATAAATCAAACGAAGGTCCGCTGAGCATTCCGTCGCGGCTAATGTCGGTGGAAATAACTTTGTAAATTCCCTTCTTATGAAATTCGGCAATAAATTCAATGACTGACAATTCAGTGCTTTCCTGCCAACCGCTCACGGCAATTTTCCCGTCTTTGGCGTCGGCGCCAAGAATAATTTTTTCGCTGCCAAATTTTTCAAGCCAGTTTAAAAACGTTTCCGGTTCTTTAACAGCAATACTTCCACCGGTAACCATTGCCGCACCCGATTCGAAAGCAACTTTCAAATCTTCATCCGATTTCAATCCTCCGCCAAAATCAATTGTCAAGTTTGTTTTGGAAGCTATTATTTCAAGCACTTTATAATTTACGATGTGTTTGGCTTTGGCACCGTCCAAATCCACAAGGTGCAACCTTTTGATGCCAGCAGTTTCAAACATTTTTGCCACCTCAAGCGGATTTTCATTGTAAACGGTTTTCCGGTTGTAATCGCCCTGCGAAAGCCGCACACATTTCCCGTCGATCAAGTCGATGGCGGGGATAATTTCTATTTTGTTATTCATTCTTTCTTTTT
>CAYUBV010000002.1:4321-33664 GCA_964443035.1 uncultured Tangfeifania sp. | reverse complement strand
TTCTTTTTGATAATTCTTTTGGACGAAGAATTACGAGACTTTAAATATTTCGCAGCCTTTTTATGAATATTAAGGGTGTACATCAAAAGTTCTTTTTCACTTTATCCCAGTCCTCAAAATCACTTAAGTCGCCCTTCTTTATTTTCTTTTGGATTGAATAATAAGCCCTTTCTTCTTCAGCAGTCAATTCATCCGGATCATCATCATATATTTTGAAACTGTCCTCTGGTAACAGTTTTAAAAAATCCCGGAAAGTTTGATAAACCTTATCTGAAATATCGATTGTAATAGACTTCATAACATTAGTATCTGTTGCAAAAATACTACTTCTTAAGCATCTTCCAAAATCATTTTCAAAACGGCCTGAGCAGTAATTTCGCGATTGGCGGCCTGCTGCACAACAATTGAATTCGGACTGTCAATCACACTATCTGAAACCACTACGTTTCGTCGCACCGGCAAACAGTGCATAAATTTGGCATTGTTGGTGAGTGCCATCTTCTCTTCATTCACGGTCCAGCCAAAATCTTTTGAAAGCACCTGTCCGTAGCTGGAATAGGAAGCCCAGTTTTTGGCATAAATAAAATCGGCTCCTTTAAATGCTTTTTTCTGATCATATTCGACCTTCGCATCGCCCATAAATTCAGGTGCAAGTTCGTAACCGTCAGGATGAGTTACCACCAGTTCGTAATCGGTTTGGCGCATCCATTCAACAAAAGAATTGGGCACAGCCTGGGGCAATGCTTTCGGATGCGGAGCCCAGGTCAGAACTACTTTGGGGCGCTCCGTTTTTTTGAATTCTTCGATGGTAACCAAATCGGCATAACTTTGCAACGGATGACGGGTGGCGCCTTCCATGCTCACAACCGGCACCCCGGCATATTTCACAAACTGGTTCAGAATCTTCTCGGAATAATCGTCTTCGCGGTTTTGAAAACGCGCAAAAGCCCGCACACCTATGATATCGCAATATTGTCCGATAACCGGAATGGCTTCCAGCAGGTGTTCCGGTTTGTCGCCATCCATCACCACCCCAAGTTCCGATTCCAGTTGCCAGCCGTCTTCACCAACATTCAGCACCATGGTGTTCATGCCCAGGTTCATCGCAGCTTTTTGTGTGCTCAGCCGGGTTCGCAAACTCGAGTTGAAAAATATCAGCACCATGGTTTTGTTTTTACCAAGATGCTGAAACGAAAACCGCTCTTTTTTGATTTCAAAAGCTGTTTTAACTGCTTGTTGCAAATCGGAAATATCTTTTACTGAAGTGAATTTTTTCATGAAAGTAATTATTGTAAAATATTAATAAAAATTAAGGTAGATTTTCCATCAAACCCTTGATTTCATTTTTCAGTTTTGGAAGATGGTTCACTACAATACTCCAAATTAAATCATCAGAAATCGTATCGTAGCCATGAATTATGCGATTGCGGGTTCCAATTATCTTTTGTGCATTTTCAATACGAAAATTTTTATCTTCTTTAATTATTCTGTTTACTGCTTCTCCAATAATTTCGAGATCTCTCTCTACCGCTCTCCTGGTTTTAATATCAGTAATATAATGCTGAAAATGCATTGATTTTTCATCAAAGTAGCTTTCAATTTCTTCAATTGCCTGGTAAATATCATATAACCAGACTTTTATCTCGCTGTCCATAAATTAACTTTTTGGAAGAATCAATAGATTTTTTCAGGAATGGATTTTTTATTGCTTTAATTTCGAGTAGATCAACTTTTCTGTTCAATTTTTTTTCCAAAGCGAATTTAAAATCGAAGTAATTATCAGCATAATTAAAAACATCCATCTCATCAAAATCAACCAGCAGGTCAACATCGCTGTTTTTACCAAAATTTTTAGTCAAAACAGATCCAAAAACATAAAGTGTTGAAACTCTATGATTGACACATAATTTTCTGATTTCTCCGATATTTTTTTCAACAATATTCATTCATTATGCTTTTAAACAAATATACAATTTTTGATCAACTATTTTGGCCTGACCTGGCCTGTCCCTTCAATGATCCATTTGTAGCTGGTTAGTTCTTCCAAAGCCATTGGGCCACGGGCGTGCAGTTTCTGGGTGCTGATACCGATTTCGGCTCCAAGTCCAAACTGGGCACCATCGGTAAAAGCGGTTGAAACATTGGAATAAACCGAAGAGGCATCCACCATTTTTCTAAAATTCGCTATTCGTTCAGGGTTTTCAGAAATGATTGCCTCGCTGTGTTTCGATGTAAACTTGTTAATGTGTTCCAGTGCTTCATCAAAAGAACCAACAGTTTTCACAGCCATTTTCAACGAGAGAAATTCGGTACCGAATGACTTATCAGTTGCCGGTTCCAGCAATTCCTGCGGATATTTTTCTTTTAAAACTTCATAGGATTTTTCATCGGCATAAATAAACACCCGTGCTTCGGAAAGTTTTTCTGCAAATGCCGGCAGTTCATCCAAACGGCTTTCGTGAATCACAAGGCAATCAAGCGCATTACAAACTGATGGACGACGGGTTTTGGCGTTGAAAATAATCTCTCCGCCTTTTTCAGCGTCGCCAAATTCATCAAAATAAGTATGACAAATTCCGGCGCCGGTTTCAATCACTGGAATAGTAGCATTTTCGCGCACAAAATTGATCAACCCCTGGCTACCACGCGGAATAATCAAATCGATGTATCCGTGCGCGCGCAACATTTCATTGGTCTCTTCACGGCCGGCCGGCAATAACGAAACTGTATTTTCGTCCAATTCAAATTTTTCCAATACGCTTTTTATAACAGCAACAATTGCCTGGTTCGAGAAAATAGCGTCGCTGCCACCTTTCAAAACACAGGCATTCCCGGATTTCAGACAAAGCGAAAAAACATCGAACGTAACATTGGGCCGCGCTTCATAAATAATTCCGATGACCCCAAACGGAACTGTTACTTTTTTTATTTTCAGCCCGTTTGGCCTTACAGTTTCCTTTAATACCTCCCCCACCGGCGAATCGAGGTTTGCCACATTTCGCATGTCCTCTGCAATTCCCTGAATGCGTTCGGCAGTCAGTTTCAGGCGGTCGAACTTCGGATCTTCCGGTTCCATTCTTTTCAAATCTTTTTGATTTTCCTGAAGAATAAACGCGGTGTTTTTTTCGGCCTCATCTGCCAGATCAAACAATACCTTTTTCACGATTTCTTCTGAAATCAGATTCAGTTTTCTTGAGGCAGTCAAAACCTGTTGCAATTGTTTTTCAATCTTCATGCTAATTATTTATTGTTTTTCGAGGTACAAATAATCGTAATGCACCAGAGCCCTTTGTTTTTCCGACTCTTTTTCTTCCTTCAGTTTTTCAGAACCATACTGAGCTTTTCCCAGACCAATGAGGTTGCCCGCTTTATCCAGAATTTTTATCAGGTCGCCTTTTTTAAATTCATTTTCAAAACTTTCAACGCCAACCGGCAAAAGACTCACAGCTTTGTCTGAAACCAAAGCTTTTGCAGCTCCGTCGTTTATAACCACTTTACTTTTTGTAAATCCGTCGGAATAGGCAATCCATTTTTTTACTCCGCTGGACGATTTCTTCCCCGGTTCAAAATAAGTATGGTCCGTATTTTTTTCATTTTGCAGAATCTGAGTCAGGATATCCTCTTTAAAACCATTGGCCAGGTGCACTGCAATTCCGTCGTTGGCCAGCTTCTTGGCGATTCTGAACTTTGTCAGCATGCCTCCTCTTCCAAACCGGGAGTGCTCATTGGAAATAGCATTTTGAGGCTCATCCTCCCCAACCCCAATTTTTTCGATTAGCGCTGCATTCTCATTTCCGGGCGGTGCATCGTAAACTCCGTCAACATTGCTTAACATTATGAGGGCTTCTGAATCGACCATCGAAGCAATCAGGCCTGAAAGCTCGTCGTTGTCGGTAAACATTAATTCGGTTACCGAAATGGTATCGTTTTCGTTCACAATCGGAATCACCCTGTTATCGAGCAATGTGGAAATGCAGTTTTTCATATTGAGGTAATGTCCGCGGCTCGAGAAATTTTCTTTGGTTGTGAGCACCTGCGCACAGGTGAGGCCGTGTTCACTGAAAAAATCGGAATAACGGCCGATAAGTTTCACCTGCCCCAGGGCCGCCCAAAGCTGCCGCTGCGAAACGGCATCCGTTTTTTTGGTGGTATTCAAAACAGCGCGGCCGGCAGCCACTGCTCCCGATGAAACCAGCACAACTTCCACCCCGTTTTTATGCAGAAATGCAATTTGGTCGACAAGGTGAGCAATGCGCGAAACGTTCAGTGTTCCGTTTGACCTGGTAAGTACATTACTGCCAATTTTTACCGTTATTTTTTTATACCTGAAATCCATTCAAAAACTACTTCTTACTCATTTCAACCTTCTTGTACGAAGCCAGAATTCCCTGGATGAGCGATGAACTGAATCCTTTGTGTTCCATCTCATTCAACCCGGTAATTGTTACTCCGCGCGGAGTGGTTACTTTATCGATCTCCCGCTCGGGGTGATGGCCCGTTTGCAACACCAGCTCAGTGGCTCCTTTTACTGTTTGTGCCGTAATAAACTGCGCCAGTTCGGCACTGAATCCAATTTCGATACCGCCCTGCATTGCAGCGCGAATATAACGGAGCGCATAAGCGATTCCACATGCCGAAAGCGCTGTTGCGGCAGCCATGAGTTCTTCAGGAATTTCTACTGTTTTTCCCAGTTGATTGAAAAGGTTCAATACATAATCCTTGTGCGCATCTGAATTTCCATTGGCTGAAATACAGGTTAACGATTCCTGCAGTGAAATAGCCGTATTGGGCATGCACCGGAAAATCGGGATCTCTTTTCCCACCATTTCACCCAACTCATCAATGCCTACTCCGGCCACAATCGAAATCAAAATCTTGCTTTCGTTCAGTTCCGGCTTCATCTCATTCAGAACACCTTCGATGTGATATGGTTTTACAGCCGTTAAAATCACATCGGCATTTTTTGCAGCCTCGAGGTTACCGGACGCGATATTTACGCCTTTTGCTCCAAACTCCTCGAGAATGCTTTCTCTCCTGTCCGACACATAAATTTGAGACGCATTGACAAAACCTGATTTTAAAAGTCCGGCAATAATGGCACCTCCCATATTACCGGCACCGATAATGGCTATTTTTTTATTCTGCATATTAATTTCGTTTTATTTTAGATTAAAAGTAGCCGAAACTTCCGAGAAAGCCTTGCTAAACGCATTTAAAAACTGTTCAGTTTCCGATATTCTTAAACTTAGCGGAGGTAATAACCGGATAATATGTCCACCGGAAACTCCTGTAAATATTTTGTATTCAAACAACAATTTTTTTCGTAACTCCTGAACCGGGAAAGGAAATTCTATTCCAATCATCAGGCCTCTTCCCCGAATTTTCAAGCCGGTATTAAAACCTGTAAGGCGTTTTATTATATAGTTTCCGGCTTCTCTTGCATTTTCTATTAAGCGTTCATTTTCCAGCACATCCAAAACTGCAATCCCGGCAGCACATGCCAGATGATTGCCCCCGAAAGTTGTTCCCAGCATTCCGGGCCAGGGTTTTATTTCAGGTTGAATTAACACACCACCGATGGGAAATCCGTTGCCCATTCCTTTTGCAATGGTAATTACATCGGGTTTTACTCCGGAATACTGGTGCGCAAAAAATTTCCCGCTTCGCCCGTAACCCGATTGAATTTCATCGAGAATCAGCAGGCTTCCATATTTTTCTGTCAGGCTTTTTAAACCGATTAAAAGTTCATTTTCAGGAATATTTATGCCGCCAATCCCCTGTATGCCCTCGATAATTACAGCCGCAACCTCACCCGATTTCAATTCATTTTCAACAGCATCCAGGTCGTCCATTGGCAACATCACAGCATTTTTGGTTTTGTTTACGGGGGCAACAATTTTCGGATTATCGGTTAAAGCAACCGCCGCCGATGTCCGTCCGTGAAAACCTTTTTTAAAGCTGATAAACTTTTTCCTTCCGGTTACAAATGAAGCCAGTTTTATGGCGTTTTCATTGGCCTCGGCACCAGAGTTACAAAGAAAAAGCTGGTAATCCGGATAGCCTGAGAGCCGTCCCAGTTTCTCCGCCAACTCCTGTTGCAAAGGATTTATTATTGAGTTGCTGTAAAAACCAATCTTCTGAATCTGATCGGAAATTTTGGAAACATAATGCAGATGGCTGTGCCCGATGGAAACAACGGCATGACCTCCATACAAATCGAGGTAGCGATTCCCAACTGAATCCCATACATAACAGCCCCTGGCTTTTACCGGGGTAATATTAAAAAGCGGATATACATCAAAAAGTTTCATATTTTTAAGAAGCTGGAAGAAGGAAGCAGGAAGCACGAAGTACATGCAAAATTAACTGCCCATTCTTCATTTATTTTCAAATTATAATCATCGTCACAACTTTATACATCTGTGAATCTGTGGATAGAATCCTAAAATGCCACAGACTTCAGTTTCAATCCGGCGTTTTCATCGAGTCCAAACATCAAATTCATATTTTGTACAGCCTGACCGGAAGCTCCTTTTATTAGATTGTCGGTGAGGCTCACAACTACCAGTTTATCACGGTGTTTTTCAAGGTAAACCACAGCTTTGTTTGTATTTACCACTTGTTTCAACGACGGATTTTTATCTGCCACAAACACAAAAGGATGTGTTTTATAAAAATTCCGATAGATCTCTTTCGCTTCTTCAAGTGCACCTTCAAAACGGGTGTATGCCGACACAAAAATACCGCGTGTATGGTTGCCGCGAACCGGCACAAAATTCAACTCTCCCGAAAATTCAGGCTGCAACTGTTTAAGGCTCTGTATAATTTCATCTTCATGCTGATGCTGAAATATTTTATAGGCTGATAAATTGCCGCTTCTCCAGCTAAAATGAGTGGCGGCCGTCGGATTCTGTCCGGCGCCGGTTGAGCCGGTAATGGCCTGCACATGCAATTCGCCTGCTAACATTCCATTTGCAGCAAGGGGCAAAAATGCCAGTTGAATTCCAGTTGCAAAGCAGCCGGGATTGGCAATTTTATCAGCGGTTCTGATTTGCCCGCGGTTCAGTTCCGGCAATCCGTAAATAAAATCGTTTCCCGCTCTTTTCAACCTGAAATCGTGACTCAAATCAATCACTTTCAAGCTTGCCGGGAGATTGGTTTTTTCAAAAAATTCAGCAGATTTTCCATGCCCCATGCACAGAAAAATAATATCCGCTTTATCAAAAGGCAGCTCATCAGTGAAAAGCAATTCGGTTTCTCCGAGCAAATCAACATGCACATCCGAAGCTAAATTTCCGGCATTACTCGAACTTTGCACAAAAACAATTTCAACATCAGGATGAAAAAGCAAAATCCTCAGCAATTCGCCGGCTGTATATCCGGCTCCTCCTATAATTCCGGCTTTTATCATAGATGATTATATCTTTTTGTTGACTGAATTGTAAATTTTCAGCGAATTGGAAAGAATTTTTGTAAACCCTTTTACATCGTCAGCCGACCAGGCACTCACTGTTTCGCCGTATTCGCCAAAACCGGAATCCATCAAATCGTGTTCCGATTCGATTCCCTGCAATTCAAAATGATAGGGTTTCAACTTGACAAATACTTTCCCAGTTACATTTTCCTGCGTGGCTTCCAGAAAAGTTTCGATGTTTCGCATCACCGGTTCTTGGTACATGGCTTCGTGTAAAAACATTCCGTACCAGTTGGCCAGTTGCTCTTTCCAGTAAATCTGCCACTTGGTGAGGGTATGTTTTTCGAGCAAATGATGTGCTTTGATAATAAGCAACGGAGCTGCCGCTTCAAAACCAACGCGCCCTTTAATCCCGATGATGGTGTCGCCCACATGGATGTCGCGGCCAATGGCAAAACGGGAAGCAATATTTTCCAGCGCCTGAATGGCTTCGGGACCGTTCTTAAATGACTTTTCGTCGATGGTTTTTAATTCACCTTTCTCAAACCCCACTTCCACGTTTCGTTC
The DNA here is from genome assembly GCA_964443035.1 of uncultured Tangfeifania sp. GTDB lineage: Bacteria > Bacteroidota > Bacteroidia > Bacteroidales > Prolixibacteraceae > Tangfeifania. The sequence goes on along the minus strand of CAYUBV010000002.1, from coordinate 25,683 downwards.
TCCTTTTGCTTCCAGTTGGCTCGGGAAAGCTTCATTTGGCAATCCTTTCGACGAAGTCAGCGTTTCTTTGCCTCCCACACTGGTTCCCCAAATTCCCTGGTTGACGGAATATTGCATTTTTTCAAAATCCTCTTCCACCCCGTATTTTTTAAGAAATTCAATTTCCTGGTTACGGCTCAAACTCAAATCGCGAATGGGCGTAATAATTTCAATTTCGGGCGCCAATACCTGGAAAGTCAGGTCGAAACGCACCTGGTCGTTTCCGGCACCGGTGCTACCGTGAGCAATGTATTTTGCCCCAATTTTTTTGGCATATTCAATAGTTGCAATCGCCTGAAAAACCCGCTCAGAACTTACCGAAACCGGGTACGTATTGTTACGCAGAACATTTCCGTAAACCATGTAACGGATGCATTTTTCGTAATATTCGTTGGTAACATCAATTGTTTCATGTGCTTTTGCCCCCAGCCGGAGCGCCTTTTTTTCAATGTTTTTTAATTCATCGTCTGAAAAACCACCGGTATTGGCAATGGCGGTGTAAACTTCAAATCCTTTTTCTTCTTTTAAATATTTTACACAAAACGATGTATCGAGCCCGCCACTAAATGCGAGTACTAGTTTTTTGCTCATAACTATTTTTTTAAAAAGAGTGACAGCAGTGTCAGAATCCAATAAAAACTATTCATTTATTGAGTGATTATTAATCTGCTGTTTAATTCAAAGAAAGACACCCTGTCACTCTTTTGTTTTTCCTTCATTTTTTACTGATTCCGATTTTTGTTTTTTAAACCCGTTTTTAGGTTTTAATTTCTGGACAACATCCATCAAACTGCGTTTCCGGATAGGCCCCGTTTTGGTTGTTTTTTCCCATTCCGGATTATACAACATGCCGGTGCACAGGCATTTACTTCGCTCCATGCGCTGCAGGATATCGTAATTTACACATCCCTTACACCCTTCCCAGAAAAGATCCTCATCGGTTAATTCTGAAAAAGTTACCGGGCGGTATCCAAGTTCGTGATTGATTTTCATTACTGCCAGCCCGGTGGTTAACCCAAATATTTTGGCATTCGGGTATTTTTTTCGCGACAATTGAAATGCCTCGCGTTTAATTTCTTTTGCCAGTCCGTAACCCCGGAATTCAGGTACTACAATTAATCCTGAATTGGCGACAAATCCTTTATTTCCCCAGGTTTCGATGTAACAAAACCCGGCAAATTTCTCATCAGCCAAGGCAATAATTGCTTTACCTTCAGATATTTTCGCAGAGAGGTATTCATTCGAGCGACGGGCAATTCCCGTTCCCCGCTGTTTTGAAGCTTCATCGATTGCATCATTAATTACATCAACATATTTTACATGCTCCTTCCCTGCAACCTCAACTTTTATATTTTTCAGCTCTTTCATTTTTTAATACAACTTATTCTTCAGTTTTGGCATTATTGACACCAGCGCATTTATCAAATCGTTTTTTGTGGTTCCCTCCCGCTGAATAATCAGTATGGTATCGTCGCCGGCAATTGTTCCCAAAATTTCCCACTGCCCGGCGCCGTCTATTACAGCCGCAAAGCTGCTGGCATAACCAGGCATTGTTTTCATTACAGCCATATTTCCCGAAAATTGCAAACTCATAAAACCGTCGGCAAGGTAATTTTCCCTGAGCTGTCTCGGTTTTTTCTGAGCCAGTACATTATCGGGTATTTCGTAAACGTACCCTTTAACCGGGTGAGGTACTTTGGCCACCTGCAAAAATTTTAAATCGCGCGAAAGAGTCGCCTGCGTCATATCATAACCTTTTAGTTTCAAAGCAGCCAGCAATTCTTCCTGGCTGTGAACTTTATTTTTCGATATAATTTTTCGTATCTCCAATTGACGCTGAACCCTGTTCTTCATTTTGAATAATTATACATTTCAATTGCAAACTTATACATTTTTTATTGAAAACAAACCGAAAATCAAGAAATATTATTATTTTTGTCCCGGATATGATATCAAATTCATATACATTTTTATGGGAAAGTTAAAAGGTATAAGTAAAATAACAGATTTAAGATGCGTTTGAACCAATTAGGTGCAAGCGCATTTTTTTAAACAGAACGGTTGAAATGTTAAAAGTAAAACAAGCAAAACTCACCCTTGAAGACGGTACGGTTTTCACAGGAAAATCTTTTGGAAGTGAAAAGCCGGTAGCCGGCGAAGTGGTTTTTTACACAGCCATGACAGGCTACCCTGAGAGCCTGACCGATCCATCCTACACCGGTCAGATACTCGTGTCGACCTACCCAATGATTGGAAATTATGGTGTGCCTCAGAAAATGCAGGAAAATGGAATTCATAAGTTTTTTGAATCGCACAAACTGCACATCAGCGGGTTAATCATTGCAGACTATTCGTTTGAATTCAGTCACTGGAACGCTGAAAAAAGCCTTTCCGACTGGTTAAAAGATTACAATGTCCCGGGAGTTTTCGACATCGACACCCGCGCCTTAACAAAAATTTTACGTGATAAAGGTTCGATGCTTGGCAAAATTGAATTCGGGGATGAAGAAATTGATTTTTACGATCCGAACAAGGAAAACCTGGTAGCCGTTGCAAGCTGCAGAGAACGCGAAGAATACGGCCATGGTGAATACCGTGTGGTGCTTATTGACTGCGGGGTTAAAAACAACATTATCCGTTGCCTGCTCAATCGTGGCGCCACAGTTATCAGGGTACCGTGGGATTACGATTTTTCACAAGAAAATTACGATGGCGTGTTTGTTTCCAACGGCCCGGGCGACCCGGCCATGTGTGATGCAACCGTTGAAAATGTGAAAAAAGTAATCGGGGAAGAAAAACCACTGATGGGAATTTGCCTCGGCAACCAATTGCTTGCCCGGGCAGCCGGAGCCGACACTTACAAAATGAAATTCGGGCACCGCAGCCACAACCAGCCGGTAATTTTGCAGGGAACAGAAAGGTGTTTCATCACTTCGCAAAATCATGGCTACGCAGTAGCAACAGAAACCCTTTCTGACGAATGGGAACCTCTTTTTACCAATGCCAACGACAAATCGAATGAAGGAATCAGGCACAAAACCAGGCCGTTCTTTTCCACTCAGTTTCACCCTGAAGCATCGAGTGGTCCCACCGATACCGAATTCCTGTTCGACGAGTTTATAGAGAGTATCAAAAAATACCTTTTAACAAATGCCAAATAATTTAAAAAGATGAAGGACAACAATATAAAAAAAGCAATCGTCCTCGGTTCGGGGGCGCTGAAAATAGGTGAAGCCGGTGAGTTCGATTACTCAGGATCGCAAGCGCTGAAAGCACTGAAAGAAGAAGGCGTTGAAACGGTATTGATCAATCCGAACATTGCCACCATCCAAACATCAGAAGAAATTGCCGATAAAATTTACTTTCTGCCGATTACTCCCTTCTTTGTAGAGGAAGTTATAAAAAAAGAAAAGCCCCAGGGAATTCTGCTGGCATTTGGTGGCCAGACCGCGCTAAACTGCGGAGTAAAATTATATGAAGCCGGAATTCTCGAAAAATACAATGTTGAAGTGGTGGGCACCCCGGTGCAATCGATCATCGATACCGAAGACCGTGACATTTTCAGAAAAATGCTGGGGGAAATCAATGTAAAAACGCCACAAAGCATTGCTGCCTCCAACATGGAAGAAGCCCGGGAGGCTGCAAAAAATGTCGGGTTCCCTATCATTATCCGCGCAGCTTATACACTCGGTGGCCTCGGTAGCGGATTCTGCGATAACGAGGAGGAACTGGAATCACTCGCTTCAAAAGCATTTTCCTACTCGCCGCAAATACTTATTGAAGAATCGATTAAAGGCTGGAAAGAGGTGGAATACGAAGTGGTGCGCGACCGGTTCGACAACTGCATCACGGTATGTAACATGGAAAATTTCGATCCGCTCGGAATTCATACAGGAGAAAGTATTGTGGTTGCACCGTCGCAAACAATGTCAAATGCAGAATACCATAAACTCCGGGCGATTTCCATTAAAATTATTCGCCGGGTGGGAGTTATTGGTGAATGCAATGTGCAGTTCGCACTTGATCCGCACTCCGAAGATTATCGTGTAATTGAGGTGAATGCGCGACTTTCCCGCTCCTCGGCACTGGCATCGAAAGCAACAGGTTATCCGCTTGCTTTTGTGGCAGCCAAACTCGGACTGGGCTATGGCCTTCACCATCTGCGGAATTCAGTTACCAAAGTGACTACTGCAGCTTTTGAACCGGCACTCGACTATTGCGTGGTAAAAATTCCGCGCTGGGATTTGAATAAATTTATCGGGGTTTCTAAAAACATAGGAAGCTCCATGAAGAGTGTGGGCGAAATTATGGCCATCGGAAGAACTTTTGAAGAAGCGATTCAAAAAGGTATCAGGATGGTAGGGCTTGGCATGCACGGATTTGTTGCCAACAAACAGGAAATCAATATCGAAGAGATTGAATCTGAACTGATAAATCCAACCGACCGCAGGATTTTTGCCATTGCAGAAGCATTTAACAAAGGATATTCCATAGATGATGTTTATGAAAGGACCAAAATTGACCGGTGGTTTTTATACCGGCTGAAAAACATCTTCAACATTAAAAATGAACTGGAAAAATTCGATGCGTTAGAAGATATTCCGCTCGATTTGCTGAAGATTTCAAAAAAAGCGGGGTACTCCGACTTTCAGGTGGCACGGCTTGTTTTTGAAAGCCCGAATACAGAAATTCACAGCGATCTTCTCAAAGTCAGGAACTTTAGAAAACAACACGGAATTACACCGTTTGTGAAGCAAATCGACACACTTGCCGGCGAATACCCGGCAATGACCAATTACCTGTACCTGACGTACAACGGAACCGAACACGACACTGAGTTTTTCAACGACAACCAATCGGTTATTGTTTTGGGTTCAGGAGCCTACCGGATTGGAAGCTCAGTAGAATTTGACTGGTGCAGCGTAAATGCCATCAGCGCCATAAAGAAAGAAAACTACCGCTCAGTAATGATCAATTACAACCCCGAAACGGTAAGCACCGACTACGATACCTGCGACCGGCTTTATTTTGATGAGCTAACTTTTGAAAGGGTAATGGACATCATCGACCTTGAAAATCCGTATGGAACAATTATTTCGATGGGTGGCCAGATTCCAAACAACCTGGCCATGAAACTGCACAGCCAGAATGTGCCGGTGCTGGGAACTTCTCCGGTTAAAATAGACAATGCAGAAGACCGTGAAAAGTTTTCATCGTTGCTCGACACCCTGGGAGTCGATCAGCCTCGCTGGGCACGTTTGTTCACCTTCGAAGAAATTCACAAGTTTATCGATGAAGTAGGCTACCCGGTGCTCATCCGTCCGTCATACGTACTTTCAGGCGCTGCCATGAATGTAGTCTCGAACCCGGATCAGCTTGAGCATTTTCTTCAAATGGCGGTCAACGTTTCAAAAGAACACCCGGTGGTGGTGACTGAATTTATAGAGGAAGCCAAGGAAATTGAAATCGATGCAGTGGCCCGCGAAGGCGAAATCATTGCTTATGCCATTTCGGAACACGTTGAATTTGCCGGTGTTCACTCGGGCGATGCAACCATTGTTTTTCCTCCTCAAAAGCTGTACATCGAAACCATCCGGCGCGTTAAAAAGATTGCCCGCGAAATTGCGCAGGGACTGGAAATCACAGGCCCTTTCAACATGCAGTTTCTTGCAAAAGACAACGATATAAAAGTGATTGAATGCAATCTCCGGGCGTCGCGAAGTTTCCCGTTTGTTTCGAAAGTGATGAAGCTGAACCTCATTGAAATTGCCACAAAGGTAATGCTGGGTGTTCCGGTTGAAAAACCAGACAAATCGCTTTTCGAGCTGGATTATGTGGGTGTGAAAGCTCCGCAGTTTTCATTTGCCCGCCTGCTGGATACCGACCCGGTGCTGGGAGTGGACATGGCATCGACCGGTGAAGTGGGCTGCATTGGGGAAAACTATTACGAAGCCGTTTTAAAAGCGATGCTTTCGGTTGGGTACAACCTGCCGGTTAAAAATGTGCTGATTTCTTCCGGGCCATCGCGTTCGAAAGTTGAACTGCTAAAAAGTGCGCAAATGCTAACGGAAAGAGGATACAATCTTTTTGCCACGGAAGGAACCCATAAGTTTTTTATGGACAACGGAATTAATAACACCCTGCTTCACTGGCCGGATGAAGAAGACCGTCATCCGAATACCATTGAATACATTAAGGAGAAAAAAATCGATTTGGTAATAAATATTCCGAAAAACTATACCAAACGCGAACTGAAAAACGGTTATCAGATTCGCAGAAATGCCATTGATTTCAATGTTCCTTTAATTACGAATGCACGGGTAGCCAGTGCATTTATTTACGGAGTGTGCAAATACGAATTAAAAGATATTTCGATAAAAAGCTGGGATCAATATTAAAAAGGAAAAGCCATACCCTCACTTCGAGAGAGGGTGTGAATAAACAAAAACGCCGGCAAATTTGCCGGCGTTTTTGTATTTAATTCAGCACTACCTGAAGTCTCAATATTTTTTTTCTGACTAAAAGAAATTCTTCACTGAATAAACCGATTTTGATGTTCCAAACCGGTTTCCTGTTTTTTGTTCCTGACTTGCTGTTAAATTCGTTTTTCATGGCTTTTTTAACTGGTTCAAAATTAAAACGGTTTTGAACAAATTAAGTGCCAAAATCAGTGAACATAGGAAAATAACAGGTGAACAGAGAAAATCAGTTGTTTTGTTCCGACTTAACCGAATATCCCCTTTTTTCAATCACCTTTTGAATGTCATCTATACCGGTAACCGATTCGTCGTACTTCACAATTGCAGTTGAATCATTCCAGCTTGCCTCAACATGTTCAATTCCTTCAAGTTCGCTAATGCCCTTTTCAATGGATGCTTCACACATATCGCAGTGCATTCCGCTGATGTGAACCGTTTTTTCAACCACAACTGCTTCCTCCGGTTTTTCCTGGTTTTTATTGGCCGACTGGCACCCCAAAAAGAATATTCCGGCAATTATAACGATTAAAAATGTCAATCCTTTTTTCATATATAAATCTTTTAAGTATTAAAAGGAATTAACAACATTTTCAGTCATTTGTTTGATTTGTTGAAAAACTTAATTAAGCTTCACCGGGTGATTCACTTTTGTTTTCATCAAAGCAAAATCCAGCACATCCATAATAGTTTTTACGAAGTGAAAATTCAGTCCTCTCAAATATTCATCCTTAATTTCTTCCAGGTTTTTTTGGTTCTCTTCCGAAAGAATAACTTCTGTGATTCCGGCGCGTTTTGCAGCCAGTATTTTTTCCTTGATTCCACCCACCGGCAACACTTTTCCGCGAAGGGTAATTTCGCCTGTCATTGCCAGGTTCTTTTTCACTTTACGTTGTGTAAACGCCGATGCCAGCGAAGTTACCATGGTTACACCTGCCGACGGCCCGTCTTTGGGAATGGCACCTTCCGGCACGTGAACATGTACATTCCAGTTATTGAAAACCTCGGGTTTCAAATCGAGTTCATGCGCGTGCGATTTTAAATACTCGTGCGCCAGCATGGCCGATTCTTTCATCACATCACCGAGATTTCCGGTAAGTGTGAGTGAGCCTTTTCCTTTGCTCAGGCTGGTTTCCACAAAAAGAATTTCACCGCCAACTGCCGTCCAGGCCAGCCCGGTTACCACGCCTGCAAATTCGTTGCCCTGGTATTTTTCTTTTGAATATTCAGTTACCCCGAGGTATTCGCGAACATCATTTTTTGTGAGTTTTTTGTTGTATGACTCATCAAAGGCTATTTTTTTGGCCACACGCCGGGCTACTTTGGCCAGTTTTTTATCGAGCTCTCTCACCCCCGATTCGCGCGTGTAACCATCGATTATCAGTTCAATAACACTCTTTGGAAAGGTAATGTCCGTCTTTTCCAATCCATGATTTTGCAACTGCTTTGGAATGAGGTGACGTTTGGCAATCTCAATTTTTTCTTCCACGAGGTAACCGCTCACCTCAATCAGCTCCAGGCGGTCGCGCAACGGTGGAGCAATGGTACTAAGCGTATTTGCAGTAGCAATAAACATCACCTTCGAAAGGTCGTAATCCATCTCGATATAATTGTCGTGAAATTCGGAATTCTGCTCCGGGTCGAGTACCTCGAGCAATGCAGAAGCCGGGTCGCCGTGAAAATGTTTGGAAACCTTGTCAATTTCGTCGAGAATAAAAACCGGATTTGATGTTTTTGCCTTTTTAATGTTTTGAATAATGCGGCCGGGCATTGCGCCGATATATGTTTTGCGGTGTCCGCGAATTTCTGATTCATCACTCAGCCCCCCTAAACTCATCCGGGCATATTTTCTTCCGAGCGCGCGTGCTACCGATTTCCCCAGCGAAGTTTTACCAACCCCGGGAGGCCCAAATAAACAGAGAATCGGGGCTTTCATATCATTTTTCAGTTTGAGCACTGCGAGGTGTTCCAAAATGCGTTCCTTTACTTTTTCCAAGCCGTAATGATCTTCGTCGAGCACTTTCCGGGCATGTTTCAGGTCGAAATTGTCGTCGGTGAACTCATCCCACGGCAGTTCTACTAAGGTCTGGCAAAATGAAAATTGCACTGAATATTCGCCGGCAGCCGGATTTAAGCGGTGAAGTTTCTCCACCTCTTTTTCAAAAAATTTGGCAACTTCTTTGTTCCATTTTTTATCCTTCGCCTTTTCTTTCAACTCCTTAATTTCCTGCTCTATCGGATTACCCCCCAATTCATCCTGAATGGTTTTCATTTGCTGGTTGAGCATAAACTCGCGCTGCTGTTTGTCCATGTCGGTTTTCACCTTCTTCTGGATATCCTGCTTCAACTCCAGCATCTGAACCTCTTTCACCAGGAAACTGATGGCCTGTACCCCGCGTTCTTTTAAACTGTCAATTTCAAGCAAACTCTGCTTGTCTTCCACATTGATATCGGTATTTGAGCAGATAAAATTGATGAGGAATGTTGAATTCTCAATATTTTTCACAGCAAAAGTTGCCTCGGGCGGAACGTTGGCTGAGAACTGTGCTATCTTAATCGATAAATCTTTTAATGAACCAACAATCGCATTAAACTCCGAATCATCATGAGAAGTAATATCATTTATCGGTTTAATTGAGGCCTTATAATATGGCTCTTCAGCAATAAACTCGTTCACTGAAAAACGCCGTTTCCCCTGGATAATAACAGAAGTAGAACCATCGGGCATTTCCAGTATTTTCAATACCTCGGCAACTGTACCAATTTCAAACAATTCATCTTTCTTTGGGTCGTCAATGGTATAATCTTTTTGAGCCAGTGTTCCCAGCAGCTTGCTCCCTTCATACACATCGCGAATCAGCTTCAGCGATTTTTTCCGGCCAACTGTAATCGGAAGAACAACTCCGGGAAAAAGCACTGTGTTTCGCAAGGGTAAAACCGGCAACACATCGGGTAGGTCAATATTTTTTAATTCATCTTCGTCTCCGTCTGAAATAATCGGAATAAAATCCGAATCATTGTCCATCATTCCGTTTAGTAAAATATCCTGAAATCCTGTATTTTTTATTTTCGTCATAGTTGTTTTATTAATGTCATTCTGTCTGGAAAAATTCCATCAAAAAGCCAGGCTACTATTTGTCAATAGTCGTGCCACTCAATCAAACGGTTAAAATCAGCCGGATGTTCAGAAAAATTGCTTATCCGATCGGACATTTTTTCATAAAAAGCCATAAAAAAAGCTCCGAATTTTCGGAGCTTTAATTTCTTCTATCATTATAAGAAAAAACTATTTTTTCTTTTTTTCCATGTGCTTGCCGTAACGGCTCATAAACTTATCAACGCGACCTGCGGTATCCACAAGTTTCACTTTACCGGTGTAAAATGGATGAGACGTGTTTGAAATCTCCAGCTTATAGAGCGGATATTCGGTTCCCTCAACTTCAACCGTATCTTTTGTTTCCACTGTTGAACGGGTAATAAAAGTGTGGCCGTTCGACATATCTTTAAATGCAACGAGCCTGTAATCGTCCGGATGTATTCCTTTTTTCATTTTTCCTGTTTTTTAGTTTGAATGGTTGCATTTCCCAGCTACAATCCATTCATCATTCATTTTTAACTTTTTAAAGGCCTGCAAAGATAAATATTGTATTTAGAAATTCAAAAAGAAAAATGTTTTCATTTTCTAAATCAGGCCTGAATCATTTATTTACCCTTTTCCTGTTCGGGCATTATGATGGGTACGCGCGTAAATGGCTTGCTCCTGTCGAACAGGTAGCGCATGGTGTAGTGCGTTTTTGTGCGTTTGCCTCCTACCGATTCATAAAGCGCCACAACTTTAGGATTAAAATCGCCGGCCCACGACAATTCCATTTCATTGTACCAGGGTTTGCGGTACATTGCCGGCCGCAGGTGCCAGAACATGGCCGATTCGATTCCCGATCGCTGAAATTTAGGAACGATGCCGATAATGAGGCTGCGGGTGCGGGTCATGGTTTTTTTCTTTTTCAGCCACCACACTTTGGGAAAATTCCACATCGTGATTTTTCCTTTAAGGTGGGCCAGAATCTGGTTAAAATCGGGCACCATTACAAAAAGCGCAATCGGCTCGCCTTCATGATAGGCAAACCAGATAAATTCCTCTTCAATCAGAAACTTTGCTTTGTTCAGAAAATCTTTCAAATCATCTTTGTCGATGGGCTTGAAATGCTCGTGATAGCGCCATGCATTATCGTAAACCGCAGCAAAATCGTTGACAAATTTTTCGCTCTCCTTCCACGAAAAATGTTTAAAACTGAATTGCGGTTTTTTAGCTACCCATTCAGCCACCTTCCAAAAACGGTCGGGCAACTCGGGCAGTGTGGTGTCGAGGTGGTAGCTGAATTGTTTGAAGTAAATTTTAAAACCGTAGTTTTCAAACAGCTCCACGTAGTATTTCGGATTGTAGGGCATTCCGAATCCCTGCGGCAAAAAACCATCGGCCAGCAGCCCCCAGTTCATGTAGTTTTCGCCAAAATTCACCGGCCCGTCCATGGCTTCCATACCTTTTGTTTTCAGCCAGTCGCGGGCAGCATTAAAAAGCATATTGGCAGCGGGTTGGTTGTTGATGCATTCAAAAAAGCCACATCCACCGGTTGGCTGTTCAAAAATTTTTGCTTTATCCAGGTTATAGAAAGCACCAATCCTCCCAACCGGTTTATTGTCGTCATTCATCAGCACCCAGCGAATGGCCTCGCCGTTTTTAAAGGAGGGATTTTTTTCAGGATCGAAAACGGATTCCACCATCCCTTCCAACGGGCACACCCAGTTGGTATCTCCCGCATAAATCGGGTGCGGAACTTTATGGAAAAGTTTTCTTGTTTTCTTATCGGTTACTTCAATTAATTGCATCGTATTCATTTAGTGCCACCCCATGTTGGCGTAATTTTGCAAAGGTAATATATGATTAACTTATAACAGGAGCCCGCTTAAATTCTTTTTCACGGTCGAATAAATAACGCATTGTAGCATGTGTTAATGTGTGTGTGGCGCCAAACGACTTAAACATGGCAATCATTTTAGGATTAAAATCGCCTATCCAGCTCATCTCCATATCGTTGTACCACGATTTTCGCAACATCACTTTTTTCAGGTGGTGAAAAATTCCCGACTCAATTCCCCTGCGCTGAAACATTGGCACCACTCCCAAAACAATTACCCGGCACCTTGTAATTGTTTTGGTTTTTTTATAGTAGAGCAGCTTTAACAAGTTCATCCAGCTCATTTTTCCTGATTTTAATTTTCGTATCAACTGGTTTACATCAGGAATCATCATAAAAAAAGCAATCGGGTTGTTATTGTGATAAACATACCAAATGAATTCCTCATCGAGAATAAACCGGGCCTCGTCAATCATTTCCTTTAACTGGGAATACCTTGCAGGCTTGTAATTTCCGTGCCCCGACCAGGCCTGCCGATGTATTTCAATAAAATCGTAAATGAACCGGTCCTGCTCTTTAAATGAAAACTGCACAAATGTATATTCCGGTTTTTGAGAAACCCTTTCGGCAATTTTCCAGAACCGGTCAGGCAAATCAGGATTTGTAATATCGAGCGAGTAGCTCAGTTGCCTGTAGAAGATTTTGAAGCCGTATTCTTCAAAAAGTTGCCGGTAATAAGCAGGATGATACTGCATACCGAAAGTTTGGGGTTTTTCACCTTCGAGCAGAAGCCCCCAGTGAAAAAAATTTTCACCAAAATTAATGGGGCCATCCATGGCTTCCTGCCCGTTTTCACTGAGCCATTCCCTCGCAGTATCGAACAAAAGAAACGCAGCTTCATTGTCATTTATACATTCAAAAAAGCCAATTCCACCGGTTGGCTGATCATAAGCCTGGGAATAATCGGAATCGAAAAAAGCAGCAATCCGGCCAATGCATTTTCCATTTCTGAAAACTATCCATCGCCGGGCATCGCCAGTTTTAAATTTGGTATTTTTTCCCGGATTAAAAATATCTTCCAACATTGGCCGAAGCAATGGTGTGTAATTGGAATCGTTGCGGTAAATTTTATCAGCTACCTGGTGAAATTGTTTTACTGTATTTTTTCCGGCAACACGGATAATTTCCATAGTATTATTCTTGCATTTAAAACTCCCACCGAAAATAACATTTTACAGGAATAAATGAAAATTGCCCGGTATCAGAGCAGTCACGACAGAGGAAAGACGAAAAAAAACCAAAAAAAATAACTGTATTTTAACGATAACTTTGCAGGAATGATGGAGCTGGGGTGTGATATTGCATACCTGAATATAGGAATTGCTTTAAAACTTTAATCGGAGAAATTCAACTATAAATAAAGGGCTTCTCATTGCTGAAAAGCCCTTTATTTTATCTGTAAAATCAGGATTATTTCAATTTTTTAACAGGACACTCTTCTTCTGATTTACTCTCCCCATTTCCACTGATTTCCCAGGTATTCCCGGAGTTCAATAGTTCATCCATCGATTTTACTTTCCGGGTTTGCTGAACTTCTTCAATCTGGCGCTCCATTTCAATATCGTAAACCGGGGCGGCCACGCTGCGGATTACACCAAAAGCCACCGGAAAATCAGGCAATGCCATATTAATTAACGACAAATGAAGGTAAGGATCTACATCGTACGCATCGTGTACAAGTATATCGTCTTCGGTAATGCCGTCCTCTCCAATTTTAGCAACTTTCAGCCGGCTCTTTTCCATTATCAGGCCTTTTTCATTTTCTGCCCCGAATAACATTGGCTTCCCATGCTCCAGAATTAACTGGCGATCGGCACGATGCTCAGGGTCTGTCACTGCCCGATGCACATTGTTGTTGTATATAACGCAGTTTTGCAACACCTCAACTACTGAAGTTCCCTTGTGTTCGGCCGACTGCCGGAACACTGACTGACTCAGCTTCAGGTTATTGTCGACGGTTCGGGCATAAAAAGTGCCGCGGGCACCTATAACAAGCTGACCGGGAACAAACGGATCCTCGATGGTTCCGAATGGTGAAGTTTTACTTTTAAATCCGCGATCGGATGTTGGTGAATATTGTCCTTTGGTCAATCCGTAAATCTGATTGTTAAAAAGAACAATGTTCAAATCGATGTTCCGGCGGATAGTATGAATAAAATGGTTTCCGCCAATTGCCATTGCATCGCCATCGCCGGTCATTACCCAAACACTCAGTTCAGGATTGGCCAGTTTCACCCCCGAAGCTACGGCTGCAGCCCTTCCGTGAATGGTATGAAAACCAAAAGTATTCATGTAATACGGAAAACGAGAAGAGCAGCCGATTCCGGAAATAACGGCAAATTTTTCTTTTGGCACTCCCATTCCTGCCATGGTTCGCTGAACTGCATTCATAATGGCATAATCACCGCACCCCGGGCACCAGCGCACTTCATTTTCGCTTTTAAAATCTTTGATTGTATATTTTAGTTCGGTCATGGTTATTCCTCCAGTAATTTGTTAATTCCTTCTTTCAATTCAGCAACCGTAAAAGGCAATCCTTTTACTTTGTTGATTTGCCTGTATTCAAATCCCGGTATTTTATCGCGCAAATAGCTGGCAAACTGCCCGAGGTTCAGCTCGCACACAATTATTTTTTTGAATTTGCTGAAAACTTCTTTTGTATTTTTCGGAAGCGGTTTGATGTAGTTGAACTGAGCCAGGCTCACATCTCTTCCTTCCTGCCGCAATTCCCTCACTGCGCTGATCATATGCCCGTATGTTCCACCCCATCCAACAACCAGTACTTCTCCTTCTTCATCGCCGCAAACTTCCAAATCGGGAATAAGGTCGATTACCCGCTGTACTTTTTCTTCCCTGATTTCGGTATTTATCTGATGATTTTCAGGATCGTGTGAAACAGTTCCGGTTACATTCTTTTCCAATCCGCCAATCCGGTGTTCGAACCCCTTCATTCCGGGGTAAGCCCAGTCCCGAACCAGGTATTTTTCATCTCTTTCGTATGCCTTGAAACCATCCGGATTTTTTGCAAACCTCGGATTAATTGAAGGCATATCTGCCATTTTCGGAATTTTCCATGGCTCGCTGCCATTGCCCAAAAAGCCGTCGGTAAGCAAAATTACGGGCACCATGCGTTCCAGTGCAATTTTGGCTGCCTTGTAGGCATAAAAGAAACAATCTGAAGGTGTGGTAGCCGCCAGCACCACAACCGGACTTTCGCCGTTACGGCCATACAAAGCCTGCAATAAATCCGATTGCTCTGTTTTGGTTGGTAAACCGGTTGACGGACCTCCACGCTGCACATTTACAATTACCAGCGGAAGTTCGGCCATCACTGCCAAACCAATGGCTTCCGATTTGAGGGCAAGCCCGGGGCCGGAAGTTGTTGTAACTGCCAGGTCGCCTGCAAATGCAGCCCCGATTGCAGAAGTGATTCCTGCAATTTCATCTTCGGCCTGGTAGGATTTCACACCCAAATCTTTTCTTTCTGAAAGCGCCGAAAGAATATCGGTAGCCGGTGTAATCGGATAGGAACCCAGAAACAGTTCCAAACCTGATTTTTCGGCGGCAGCCAAAAGTCCCCAGGCAGTAGCATGGTTTCCGTTAACATTCCGGTAAGTTCCGTTTTCAATATTTGCCGGATGAACAATGTAACTGGGCGTCATGTGCTGCATGTTCAACCCATAGTTGTACCCGTCGTGCAGGGCTTTAATGTTTGAATCGACTACCAGTGGTTTTTTGGCAAATTTATTTTTCAAAAATTCTTCGACATAATCGAGTGGCCGGTTAAACATCCAGCAAACCAAACCAAGTGCAAACATATTTTTGCTTCGGACAACACTTTTGTTATCGAGCCCGAAATCTTTCAGTCCTTCGCGGGTAAGACTTGTAATTGGCACCGGAATTTTGAAATAATCCTCTAAGTTGGCTTCGCCAAACGGATCATCTGTTTCAAAATTGGCCTTTTTGAGGTTCTTTTCCGTGAACGCGTCGGAATCATAAATAATGGTTCCGCCGGGCTTCATAAATTTGGCATTTGCTTTAATTGCTGCGGGATTCATAGCCACCAGTACGTGAGCATAATCTCCGGGGGTAGTTATCTGTTTTTCACCAAATTGCACCTGAAATCCCGAAACTCCTCCAACCGTTCCCTGCGGGGCGCGGATTTCGGAAGGATAATCGGGGAAAGTGGAAATGTCGTTTCCCAAAAACGCCGTTGCATCTGAAAACAGGGTTCCGGTAAGCTGCATTCCATCTCCTGAATCTCCTGAAAACCGGATGGCAACTTCTTCCAGCTTAATCACTTTTGCATCCTTCATTTAATTTCAAATTTTAATTATAATTTTCAATTTAAAAGAAAATCGACTCTAAAACTAACAATCTTTAATCTCAGAACCGGTTTCATATTTTACCCCTTAACATTGAAAAAACAAAAATAACCATTATTTAACAAGTTAAGAATGACACATCCAATTATTTAAAGGTTTTAATATATTTGGAATCAATTTAAATTTCAGAAATAAAATGGCACTCATAAAAACACTCAATAATAAAACCCCGGTAACCGGAAAAAATTGCTTTCTGGCAGAAACTGCAACGCTGATTGGCGATGTTGAGCTGGGTGATAACTGCAGCATATGGTTCAATACAGTGCTTCGCGGAGACGTACACTACATAAAAGTAGGAAACAACACAAATATTCAGGACAATGCAGTGGTACACGCCACTTACCAAAAGTCGCCCACCAACATTGGCAGCAATGTAACAGTTGCTCACGGAGCAATTATTCACGGATGTACCATTAAAGATAACGTGATGATTGGTATGAACTCAGTGGTTTTAGACGATGCGGTTGTGGAAAGCGATTCTATTATTGCCGCCGGTTCGGTGATTACAAAAGGAACTATTGTTGAATCGGGAAGTGTTTATGCCGGTATTCCTGCAAAAAAGATAAAAGAAATCAGCCCCGATTTGCTGGAAGGAGAAATCCAGCGAATTGCAAACGCGTACGGAATGTATGCAGGCTGGTATAAATAGAATTCAGGCAATCAATTCTTTTGAAATTAAAACTGAAATCAAAGTTTTCTTTTAAAATAAATTAAAAACTTTACGAATTAATCATTTTTATTTATCAAAAAGATTTCTTTCTTTCGTAAGGCAAAAACGAAATAAAAAATCATTTAAAATCAGAAAATCATGAAACCCACATTACTTATACTTGCAGCCGGAATGGGAAGCCGTTTTGGCGGACTGAAACAGGTTGAACCGGTTGGACCGAACGGAGAAGCAATTATAGATTATTCAATTTTCGATGCTATACGCGCCGGATTTGGCAAGGTTGTATTTGTTATCCGCGAAAGTTTTGCCGATGCGTTTCAGGAAAAATTTGGTGAAAAACTGGCGGGTAAAATTGAGGTGGAATATGTTTTCCAGGAACTCGACAACCTGCCCAAAGGTTTTTCACTGCCCGAAGGACGCGAAAAACCGTGGGGAACCGCTCATGCAATTCTTGTTGCCCGGGATGTAATTAATGAGCCGTTTTGCGCATTGAATGCCGATGATTTTTACGGTTTTAATGCCTACAAAGTAATGGCTGATTTTCTGAAAGAATCCGCAGATCCGAATGAATATTCAATGGTGGGCTATAAACTTAACAACACGCTTTCCGATTTTGGTTCGGTTTCGAGAGGCATTTGCCAGGTGAACAAAAATGACGAACTGGAATCGATTGTGGAAACCAAAAAAATATTCAAAAGAGGAGATAAAATCATTTCGGAAGAGCCCGATGGAAGCGAGAAGGAACTTACCGGCAATGAAACAGTTTCAATGAATATATGGGGCTTTAAAACGTCTGTTTTCCCGGTTCTGGAAAAAAAGTTTACTGAATTCCTGAAAGCTGAAATCGATAAACCAAAATCGGAAATGTACATTCCTTCGGTTGTTTTTGAAATGATTGACGAAGGAAAGGCAACCGTGAAAGTGCTGAAAACCGATTCGCCCTGGTTTGGAGTGACCTATAAAGAAGACAAACCTGCCGTGGTAAATAAAATAAAATCGTTGATTGAAAAAGGAGACTACCCATCTGAAATATTAAAATAATTATGAGTACTGACCTGAATAAAATTGCCGGCCGGTTTCAACTGGAAGGAAACGTAAAAGAGGTAAAACCACTTGGCGAAGGCTTTATAAACGACACATTTATTATAACCACTGAGGGAGATTCACCCAACTACATCCTTCAGCGAAAAAACAAGAAAATATTTTCGCCCATCCCCGCCATGATGGAGAACATTCAAAAAGTGTGTTTGCATATTAAAGCGAAAGTTGAAAAAAGCGGCGGCGACCCGATGCGGGAAGCCATGACAATTATTCCGGCAAACGACGGAAAGTTGTATTTTTTAGATGATGAAGAAGAATACTGGGCGGTTAGTTTGTTCATTGACGACACAATTGCCTACGAAGCTGCTGAAACTCCTGACCTGGCGTACGCCGGTGGAAAGGGAATCGGTAAGTTTCAGTCGCAGGTTTCCGATTTAAAAGAACCGCTGACCGATATTTTGCCCGGGTTTCATAACATCCGTGTTCGGTTTGAACAGTGGGACGATGTGCTGAAACGCGACCCCGCAGGACGAAAAATCAAAGTTGCCAAAGAAATTGACTGGATTGAAAGCAGGCGCACCGAGATGCTGAGTTTCTGGAAACTGGTGGAAGACGGAACAATACCTACGCGAGTCAGCCACAACGATACAAAAATCAACAACATTCTTTTCGATAAAAACGGTGAGGTGCTTTGTGTTATCGATTTAGACACTGTACTGAACAGCACTGTATTGAATGACTTTGGCGATGCTATCCGGTTTTATACCAATACCGGAAAAGAAGATGACGAGAACCTCGAAAATGTTTCAATGAATATGGAAATTTTCAGGGCATTTACAAAAGGTTACCTCGAAGAGGCTTCGTCATTTCTGACAGAAAAAGAGCTGGAATACCTCGCTTTTTCGGCCAAATACATCACCTATGAGCAGGTATTGCGGTTTTTGATGGATTACATCGATGGCGATAATTATTACAAAACAAAATCTGAAAATCACAACCTTGTGCGTACCCATGCACAATACAAACTGCTAACCAGCATTGAAGAACAGTTTGAAGCAATGAATGCAGCGGTTCGGGAAATGGCGAAGTAGATTTTTTACAGGTGCACAGTTTTTGCCACCACCTGCTGTTCTAAAAACAGGGCTGCTTTTTCCTCAAAGTTAGCAGCGTATTCTGTAGTTTGAAACGCAACAATTCCGCTTTTTGATATTTTTGCGTCAATTTCGGGATGCCGTTCCAGATAATCCACGAGTTTTTCCGCCACAACAGCACCCTGTTCCAAAATGTGAATGTTTGCCGGAACATATTTTTTTATAACATTCCGCAACAACGGATAGTGGGTGCAACCGAGAATCAAGGTATCCAGCTTATTATCTCTTTGAAGAACATGCTGAATATTTTTCTGAACAAAATAGTCGGTGCCTTCATTTTCAATTTCGTTGTTCTCAACCAGCGGCACCCACATCGGACATGCTTCCTGCACCGTTGATTTAACCTTTCCATCCGACCACTTTTCCAGTTCGATGGGATAAGATTCAGAAGCAACTGTACCGGCGGTGCCAAGCACACCAACATGGCCACTCAAAGTAATTTCGGCCACTTTTTCAACACTTGGTCTGATCACTCCGAGTACCCGGCGATCAGGCGCAATTTTCGGAAGATCGAGCTGCTGAATGTTGCGCAAAGCTTTTGCCGAGGCAGTGTTACAGGCAATAATTATTAAATGGCAATTTTGCTCGAACAGGTATTTCACCGCCTGAAGTGTATATTCATAAACCACACCAAACGAACGGGTTCCGTATGGAGTGCGTGCATTG
This sequence comes from uncultured Tangfeifania sp., assembly GCA_964443035.1. Classification (GTDB taxonomy): domain Bacteria; phylum Bacteroidota; class Bacteroidia; order Bacteroidales; family Prolixibacteraceae; genus Tangfeifania. Next base: position 6,279 of record CAYUBV010000002.1, on the reverse strand, counting down.
TCGCCGAGGTATAAAAAATCGTAATCCGGTAATTTTTCCCGAAGTTCTTTTAAAACAGTCAATCCTCCGTAACCGGAATCAAAAACGCCGATGGGTGCAAATTCCATAAAAATATTTTTTAACGTTCAGCAGCCATTTGGTAAGCCGTATCGTAAAATTTTCCGAGGTTCGACCAGTCGAAATGCAGCGATGCTTCTTCGCTCTGGTACCTGAGCGCGATGCGCTCACGGCGTGTCATCTGCACAAATTTAAAGAGAATGTCTGCCAGTTCCTCTGCCGTCTGATGAAAATCCTTGCTTTTGCGATCGATGATGAACATTCCCTGTTTTTCATGACCACGGATATTTCGATGCACGTAATCGCCAAACCCCGCCAGATTGCTGGTAACAGACGGCAATCCGCTGGCAAGGCATTCAAGCGGAGTGTAGCCCCACGGCTCGTACATGCTTGGGAAAATTCCGAGGTGACAACCGCGTACAAACTGGTTATAATCCATTTTAAACAATGGGTTTGAAGTGGAAATAAAATCGGGATGATAAACTACCTTCACTTTGTCGTGCCGGTTGTTCACAAGGTTGGCTGTTCTCAGAAAATTAAGCACCTCGTCTTTCGAATCATCGGCCAGCGTGTGAGTTACTATTTTTGGCAGGTGGTTGGTTTTCCAGCTTTGCACATTTCTGCGCAACTTAAGCCGCAGGTAGTCATCTACCATCTCTTTCAAATCCGGGAATTCATAAGCTCCGTCAGAGGCGGTGATATTTGTGTAAAGTCTTTTTCCAACCTGCTCCTTAATTTCTTCACACACCCGCTGAATATCTTCAATCATTGCTTTTGAATGCAACACTTCAGGGTTAAAAGTGTAGAAAGGCCGTTGAGTGATAAAAAACGAAACCACCGTCATTTTGGAATTGGCCTGCTGCATTTTATAATTCAGCCGGGCCAGGGCTTCCAGTGTCAGGTCATACCCTTTATTGTGGTACTCGTACCTGCCCGATGTAAAAAAGTACAGGGTATTGTCCAGGTCAAAAGAATAGCTCTGAAAGAAATGCCCCATCACAAAATCATGAATCTTCCCCTTATATTTAGAATGCTGATTCTGTACCTGGTGCAGCGCCTCGAAGCGTTCAATATTCAAACCGTTCGGAAGAATCAGGTCGGGAGTGCGGCCAAGCAGGTGTGTGCATTCGCGCGCGGTAACTTCACTTACGGTTGAAAACACATGCGCACCGTGAGCTGAAGCACGTTCTATTTCCACGATGGGTTTGACGTTATATTTACCGGCTTCTGCTTCCCAGTTATAAAATGCGATATTATCGTAAAACCTGCTGTCGTTCATTGCGAGGTAACGCCCCAAAAGAGTGGCATGAGTAGTGAAAACGATTTTGATGTCCAGGTTTTCCTTTCTGATTCCCGGAATGGGCAAACCAGCCATCCATTCATGAAAATGGGCAGTCATTTTTTGTTCACGCAGTTCGGAGGAACGCAGGTATCGTAAAAATTCTTTAACCTGAAAACCAAAGGCAGCAACTTTATCGAGCAGTTCATCCTGGCCCGGCAGGGAAATATGGTAATCCTGCCACACAAAATGTTTAATTTCGCCCAGTTTATCGTACACCGAAAACGGATTGAAAAGCACCACATTGGGCCGTCCGGAAACAATCCACTGACCGTAATGTACATCAAATCCCCGTTCCTGCATTTTCAGTACAGCTTTTCCTACTGGGGTTGAATAATCGGTTGCCGGATCGAAGTGGGCAGCAGCCTGATCTTCAAAATAGGGACCGATAAGGAAATAATTTTCCTTTCCCCATTTCTCGATAACTGACGGAACTTTGGAGCGGATAACTGTGTAAATTCCGCCAACCTGATTGCAAACTTCCCAGGCAATTTCAAATAAAACCGTATTGGTTGGAATGGCTGGCGCAGTATCATTGGCTGTTTTTTCTTCAGTTTTCATA
>CAYUBV010000002.1:0-4221 GCA_964443035.1 uncultured Tangfeifania sp. | reverse complement strand
TTTCATAAGTGCAAATTTGATTCTTGAACATAGTCACTAAATATAAGCTGAATTCATTTTCTATCCAACAAAAATGAAGGCAAAGATTCATCTGCCATGCCCGATTACTACTTGAAAATGCAGCTTTATTTGTTATTCCCCGAATAAAGGCACAAAAAAACCTGTGGAAAATTCCCACAGGTTCAAATATTTTTTAAAAACCGTGTTTACGATTTTCGATTTTATTGAATTCCGAGCTCTTGCTTTACAAGCGGCATCAAATCCGTGCTTTGATTTGAATTATAAAGAACTACACCCGCGCCCGCATCGAAAACATATATCAGTCCTTGTTCTTTGGCAACTTTTGCAATGGCGGCTTCGGCTTTATCGAACACCGGCTGAAGCACTTGTGCCTGTTTTTGCTGCATTTGCTGCTGAGCGTTTTGCTGATAGGTTTGCATGCGCTGCTGAATATCCTGTAATTCAGTTATTTTTGCATTTCTTTTTACTTCTGATGCACCTTCTCCCATTTGTTCGAGTTCCTGCAATTTCTGCTCGTAATTCTGTTGCATTTCAGCAAAAACGTCTTCCAGTTCAGCCTGAAAATCACTGAATTCAGTTTCGGCAGCAGCCCTTTCGGGCATTGTCTGCACCAGAGCCTGTAAATCGACATGCCCAAATTTCAGGTCCTGGGCACCTGCTGTTGCGGTTACACCCAACAGTACCAATAGTGTAAATAATTTCATTAAATTTCTCATAGTCAACATAGTATTAAATTTTTGGTCACAAATATAATTATTAATTATTTATATCCGAGTTTTTGCAGCACCTCGTCACTCAAATCGTATCTCGGATTGGTATAAAACATCGTTGTTCCACCTGATTTATCGAATATGACGGCGTAACTTCCTTCATTTGCAATTTCCTGAACGGCATTAAAAATGTCTTCCTGGATTGGCTGAACAAGGGCCTGCCTTTTTTGGTACAAATCACCTTCGGGCCCGAAGTATTTCCGCTGCAGTTGTTTGTATTCTTTTTCTTTTGAAATGATAACGTCTTCGCGTTTGCGTTTCATATCTTCTGAAAGCAAAACACTTTCAGCCTGAAAATCCTGGTACATTTGTTCTATGTCGGCGTGCATCGATTCCAGTTCTTTCTGGTACTGCGAAGACAACTGGTCGAGTTGTTCCTGTGCGGCCCTGAATGCCGGAATATTTTCAAGAATATATCCTGAATCGACAAATCCGTATTTCTGGGCAAAAGTTGCTCCGGCAAAAATCAGAACCGTTGCAAGTGTAAATAGTATTTTTTTCATGACAACATATTTTTTGTTTTTACTGATGTTGTATATATCATATTTTGTGCCAAACCTGTAACTATCAGAATTGCTGACCGATAACAAAATGGAACTGACTTCCGCTTGCATCCGTCGACCAGGGTACTTCATCAAAACCGTATCCCCAGTCAATTCCCATCAAACCAAACATTGGCAGGAAGATACGCACACCCACACCGGCTGAACGGTAGAGTTTAAACGGATTGTAGTTCTGAAAACTCATGTTGGCATTACCGCCTTCCAAAAAGGCAAGTCCGTAAATGGTAGCGCTCGGTTTTAAGGTAACGGGGTAACGCAACTCCATTGTAAACTTCGAATACATGTTGGAACCACGCCGTTCACGGCTCAGGCTGTAATCTTTATATCCTCTCAAAGCAACATAGTCTGTACCGTATATGTTATATCCCGACATTCCGGAACCACCCACAATAAAACCTTCAAACGGCGATGGCCGGTAAGGATCGTAATATCCGAGGAACCCAAGCTCGACTGCAGTACGGAGAACCAGGTTTGTATTTCGGGAGAGCGGGTTATAAACCTGCCCTTTAAACAACCATTTGTGGTATTCAATCCACTTGTATTTCTCTTTGTTTGAAATATCGGGGGAACTGTAATCTTCGCCGCTGAACAATGAATACGGCGGAGTTGCTTTCAGCGAAAGTGAAAAATTCGATCCCCGGCGCGAATAAAGCGGGTTATCCACAGAGTTTCGGCTAAATACTGTTTTAACGCTGAAATTGTTAAACGAACCGTTTACCTGCTCCCCGGGTTCATCAGCAAGGAAATAAAATGTATTGCCCATATTCTGCAAACGGTAATGCTCCATCGACATCTCATGATATACCGTAAAATAGTCATCGGGGAATGAAAGGCGGTAACCATATCCCATGGATACTGCTGTTGTTTCCCAAATCTGATCATTCTCTTCGTTGGTGTCTTCCGAATCGTAATTATACTGATACTGGGGATAATAACTTCCTCCGTAACCACCAGATCCGTAAGGAGAATAACCATATCCGCCACCGTAGCCGCCATAGCCACCGCCATAACCACCATAGCCGCCACCGTAGCTGCCAGGATATCCGCCATAGCCTCCATAGCCTCCACCATAGCCTCCGCCATAGCCACCGCCGCCATACGAATTCTGGTAGTATTTATTGGCGCTGTAGTTTATTCGTGAATGAGACAGTGATAATGAAAATGAATTCGGTTTTTTACCGCCCAGCCAGGGTTCTACAAACGACAGGCTAACCGTACGGTAATAGCGCCCACTGGTTTGGTAACGCAAACTCAGTGTTTGTCCGTCGCCGGTTGGCAGCGGCCTCCAGGCTTCTTTGTTTAATATATTGCGAACCGAGAAATTGGCAAATTTCAACCCGACAGAACCAACAAACATACCGGCACCCCAGCCACCCGACAGTTCAATCTGGTCGTTTGCTTTTTCCTGCAACTGGTATTCAATATCTACGGTGCCGTCTTCACGGTCGGGTCTCACATCCGGGTTAATGGCTTCCGGATCGAAATGGCCCAGTTGCGACAATTCCCTCACCGACCGAATAATGGCTTCCTTGCTGAACAGGTCACCCGGATAAGTTCGGATTTCCCTGCGCGCCACATGTTCGTGGGTTTTTGTATTCCCTGCGATAAGTACTTTATCGATGGTTGCCTGCTTATCTTCGCGTATACGCATCTCGTAATCGATGGTATTGTCTTCAACATTTACTTCAATGGGCTGAAGATCGAAAAACAGGTAACCTTCGTTAAGGTAAAGGTTGTTTAATCCTTCTTCCTGGTCGAACAGGCGTTTTTCCAGAAGCGACTGGTTGAATACTTCTCCTTTTTCAATACCGAGGTAAGTATTTAGTTCGTTCGACGTATAAACGGTGTTTCCCACCCAGTCGATATCTCCAAAATAATATTTTTCGCCCTCATCAACCCAGATTTCTACATTCACCCTCGGTTTGCCTTTTTTGCCAACCTCTACCTGGTAAATTGTATCATCTGCAATCATGGCATCGCGGTAACCTTCCTCGTTATACTTATTAATCAGGTTTACTATATCCTTTTCATATTCTTCCTGAAGGAATTTTTTTGTTTTGAAAAAGTTTTTCAGCTCCCTGGCATTGGTTTTTTTCATGGCCCGCTCAAGCACATTGTCACTAATATCTTTGTTGCCGTGAATTATCACATCATTCACTTTAACTTTTTCTTTTTTATCGACACTGATATCGAGAATAACGCTGTTGTTCTGGGTAGTATCGTCGCGCTGAACAATGTTTACATCAGTATTTAAAAAGCCTTTGGCAAGAAAAATATTTTTGATTGTTCGCTCGGCGTTAATTACCTGGTTGTCGGTTATCTGGCTGCCTTTCAGCAAAAGTACTTTCTCTGTGATGTCATCCTGTTCCGATTTGGAAACGCCGTAGAAATTTACATCTGAAAGGCGCGGCCGTTCCTGCAGGTAGATTTCAAGCCAAATATTGTCACCTTCAACTTTTTGAGCAGTTATTTTCACATCGGAAAACAACCCTTGCTCCCACAGTTTTTTAATGGCATTTGTTATGCCTTCGCCGGGTATGTCAATCTCCTGCCCCACAGCCAGGCCGGAAAGCTGCACGAGTACTGTTTTATCGAGATACTGAATTCCCGTAACCTCGATTCCTGCAATTGTATAGGTTTTCGGGCTGGAATAATAAATTGAAAAATTGGTCCCTTCTTCAATCTGGGAAAAGGCTCCCGGCACAAACACAACCAATAAAAGAAACAGGGATATAATTTGCTTTCGCATTCTGATCATCATATAATTAAGTAAATAACTGTTCACTGACTTTTCCAAATCTTCTTTCTCTGTTCTGAAAATCATAAACTGCCTCAAACAAATCTTCCTTTCTAAAATCGGGCCATAA
>CAYUBV010000001.1:47329-51145 GCA_964443035.1 uncultured Tangfeifania sp. | reverse complement strand
TTATTTTATTGGTACTTGTCGTTTAAAATCCATTTCGAGCGACATGAAGGTTTCTGTTCTTGCTATACCCTCAACTTTTTGAAGATTTTCGTCGATGATTTGCTTGAGATGCTTGTTTGTTTTAGTTTGAATTTTTATAAAAATTGCGTACTGTCCGGTAGTAAAATGGCATTCCACAATTTCGGGAATATCACGAAGCGCCTCGACAACCTGTTTGTGAAATTTGGCCTTTTCGAGATGAATGCCCATATATGCGCAGGTGTTGTATCCCAGTTTTTGCGGATTTACAATAAATTCACTTCCCGAAACCACTCCGACATTTAGAAGCCGCTGAACTCTCTGATGGATTGCAGCACCTGAAACTCCGCATGCGCGGGCAACTTCAAGAAAAGGGATACGGGCATTTTTAGTAATTAACTGAAGTATTTTTTCATCGAGGGCATCAATGTCGGCAGCCTGCTCGAGGTAATCTGATTTATTCATTTTGTGTATTGATATTTTAGTTTCAAATTATCAAGCAAAAGTATTAAAAATTTATGATTGCTAAATAATCATGTTAAATAACATCATAATTCTAATAATTTGTAAGAAAACGGCTTAATAATTACAGGGAATTTAAAAATTCTGATTATCAGATTTTTGAGATTGCTTCTGAAATGTCGGCACCGGTTGGCTCCTGGAAAACGCGCAGCTCAAATTCCGGAATCACTGCAAAAATATGATCAAAAATATCTGCCTGGATGGCTTCATACCGTGTCCATGCCTTATCATTGCAAAAAGCATATATTTCAATGGGCAATCCTTTTCCGGTTGAGTGCAGTTGGCGAACCATAAAAATCAGGTCGTGGTTTATTTTTTGATGTTGCCCTAGGTACATTTCCAGGTATTTTCTGAAAACCCCAACGTTTGTTTGCCGTCGGCCGCTGATTGTATCTTCGTTCGAAATGTGGTGTTTTTTATTGTATTCCTGAATTTCTTTCTCTTTCTCCTGCACGTAATCCCTGATTAACAGAAATTTTCCAAACCGGTTGAGCATAGCAGAGTCACAAAGTTTTATAGTGGTCATATCAATTGTAACGGCTCTCTTTATGCGCCTCCCGCCCGACTCTTCCATTCCCTTCCAGTTAATAAACGACTCGGAAACCATTGAATAGGTGGGAATTGTGGAAATGGTTTTATCCCAGTTTTGAACCTTAATCGTGTTCAACGAGATATCGATTACCGGACCATCGGCACCCCGGCTGCGCATTTCAACCCAGTCGCCGATTTTCACCATGTTGTTGGCTGAGAGCTGAATGGAGGCTACGAAACCTAAAATAGTGTCCTTGAAAATCAATAAGAGAACGGCTGCCATTGCTCCCAAACCAGTCAGCAAACCTGTAGGATCGCGTTCAAGCAAAATGGCAACAATCATAATTGCTGAAAGGAAGAAAATCAGGATTTTTACGAGCTGAAGATATCCTTTTATTGGTCTGTTTTGTGAAAAAGGAGTTGTATTGTAAATATCTAGTGCGGCATTCAGAATAGAATTGGAAACAAATATTATAATGAATATAAAATAGAGCTGTGCAACTTTCAAAAGAAAGCCGGCCAGCGAAAAGTAGTAATCCTTCGATAAAGTATTTAGCATTGAATCACTCAGTTCGCTTAATTCCTGCGTAATCGGAGGGTATGAAAAATCAGAAGTGTAATAAAGAATTAATGCCGGAACAAGGTGGGCTATTCCGCTGAAAACTTTTCGTCTGACTAAAATGTCGTCCCACGTGGTTTTTGTGCGTTTCGCAATGCGGGAAACAATACGGATAAAAATTTTGCGGGTAACAAAATGTCCCAGCCAGGCCAGAAAAATGATAATCAATAATGTGGCAAATGCTGCTCCCGGTTTGGCCAGAAAAGAAAATTCACCTAATTCGCGAATGTTTTCAAGTAGAAATTTATAGACAGATCTCATAATCCGTTTAGATGATATTGTTAATTTTAGCCAAAAATAATAAATGCAGCGGATATGAAACGGAAGTTCTTTTTAATTCTTCTGATTTTACCAATACTTTCAACAGGTCAGATCAATTTCACGCACTATTTCAAAAATAAATCCTTGCGCTTTGATTTTTTATTGGGAGGAAATTCAAAAGAAGTAGTTGTTTATCCCCGGCAGATGAAACAAGAGCCTTTTTGGGCCGGCTCAAAAACAAATCTGGTTGATCCGTTTGGTTACGGAACTTATCGTTTCAGAATTTTCGATTTAAAATCCGACAGCCTGATTTTTTCGAAAGGGTTCAGCACACTTTTCCAGGAATGGCAAACTACTGCGGAAGCAAAAAAAATGAACCGCACTTTTTACCAGGCTGCCATTTTTCCATTTCCCAAAAATAAGGTAAGGCTCGAAATCGATGCCCGTCAGTGGGAAGGCGATTTCAAAAACATCTATAAAACAGAAATCGATCCGGATGATTATTTTATTTTGAAAGAAGAACCGGCAGATTTTGAAACAACAACAATTCTTGAAAACGGAGAGCCGGAAAATAAAGTCGATATTGTTATTCTTGCCGAAGGATATACCGATAATGAGATGCAGAAATTTGTGAAAGACGCAAAGCGCGTAACAGGTTATTTATTTGAAGAAGAGCCATTCAAATCTGAAAAGGAAAATTTTAATGTTCATGCTGTATTCACTTCCTCTAAAGAATCGGGAACCGATATTCCCGGGGAGAATATTTACAAAAATACCCGTTTCAATGCCACGTTTTACACATTCGATGTACCCCGGTATTTAACAACCAGCGATATGCGCACAGTTTACGATGCAGCCGCAGTGGTGCCTTACGAGCATATTTACATCCTGGTAAATACCGAACGGTATGGCGGCGGCGGATTCTATAATTTTTTGTCGGTTTGTTCATCTGATAATGAACTTACAAAAGAAGTTTTTGTACATGAATTCGGGCATGGTTTTGCCGGCCTGGGCGACGAGTATTACACTTCGGATGTGGCGTACGAAGATTTTTACAACCTGGAAATTGAACCCTGGGAAGCCAATATTTCCACGCTGGTTGATTTTGAAAGCAAATGGAAAGCGATGGTTCCCGATTCAATTCCAATTCCAACACCCCGTAAAATAAAATACAGAAATACAGTCGGTGTTTTTGAAGGTGGCGGTTACATGGCTGAAGGAATTTACAGCCCGGTAATTGACTGCCGCATGAAAAGTAACGAAGCGAATGAGTTTTGTCCTGTTTGCCGGGAGGCCATCAAAAAAATGATTCATTACCATTGCGAATAAAAAAAACGGACCCGTTCTTCCGGATCCGTTTTCTTTAAAATATCTTTCAGGCCTGCTATTCTTTTTTAGCCAGCGAATTGGTTATGAAATGTGCCACAATTAATCCTATTCCACCAAACAACAGGATCATTGTAAAAAAGGCAGCCACTTCATTTATTACACTCGAAAGCGCAAAACCTGTAATCACTCCCACTGCCAGTGCTATCAGAAAAATTCCCCACTTCAGTAATGCGTATTTCGATGATTCTGTTTTGAAAATGCTGGCATCTGCTCCTTTTTCAATTAGCGCCAGCCGTTCTTTGGTGCGGGTGGTCCAGTAAACGTATAAAATGGCGAAAATCGCGAGAAAAAACGATATTGGTACAAAAATTCCTTCCATGACTTAAAGTTTTAAATGTTTATGTTTTTTAAATTTCTGACCTTTGGACGCAGCATAATCTTGCGGGTTACACTTTTTTTTAAGTTTTCTTTTGAATAAATTTGTAACCAGATCATTATTTCTTCGTCAAAAGAGCAGAAAAGATGGAAAAACATGA
>CAYUBV010000001.1:11841-47229 GCA_964443035.1 uncultured Tangfeifania sp. | reverse complement strand
GAAGAAAACCGGGCCAAATACATTCAGGCTGCTCTGAAAAAACTTCCTGAAGATGAATACACGCTTGTTCTTCTCTATTATTTCGAAGAACAATCGATTGAAGATATTTGTAAAGTAACCGGGCTATCGGAAAGTAACGCCAAAGTAAAACTTTACAGGGCGCGAAAAAAACTTTACACGATTTTGAATGATATGTTGAAAGATGAATTATATACAATATTATGAAACCGGAAATTGAAGATAAAAAACTGAAGGAGTTGCTGAAATACGCAAAACCCGAATCGCCCGGCAGCGATTTTTCTGCCAGGGTGATGAACCGGGTTTTTGAAGAAAAAGCAGCCCTCGAACAGGTAAAAAGTGAACCTGTTCTGGGAAGGGGATTCTGGATTATACTGGCACTTTTTGCCGGATTAATGGCCATTGTGGCCTTTTTGTCCGGAAGTGGCGCTTCAGCCGAAGGTTCGCTCAATCTGTTGCAAAATGTAAACACTGAAGCTGTTAAAACCGGTTACCAGTCGGTGTTTGATAAATTGGGTACAGTGCCTTTAAGTATTGCCGGAATATTTCTGGCTTCATCGTTGTTACTCTTCCTTGAAAAATTTTTAAGCAAAAGAAGTGGCGTGTTTTTATAAGATATGTTTAAGAACTGAGTCTTTACGGTTATAGTAAGTTTCAATAAAAAAGTGATTTTAATAGCAAACTTCTGATTTCAAGTATTTTCCCACATAAGCATCTACTCCTTCCTCGAGGGAAGTAAAATCTTTTGTGTATCCTATTTCCCTGAGTTTTACAATCTCCGCTTCGGTAAAATACTGGTACCTGCCTCGTAAATCAACCGGTGTATCTATAAAAGAAATATTGGGCTGCATTTCAAGGCTGTTAAAAACGGCAGTTGTTAAATCGAGAAATGAACGTGCTTTGCCGGTGCCGACATTATAAATCCCCGGGTTTTTTTGGTTGTTCATAAAAAACATCATCACTTCGGCAATATCGTCAACATATATAAAATCGCGGCTTTGCTCACCATCTCCGTAATCACGGTGGTGGGAGCGGAACAATTTCATTTTTCCGGAGTTTTTAATTGTTTTGAAAGCATGCATCACAACTGATGCCATCCGGCCTTTATGGTATTCGTTGGGGCCGTAAACATTAAAAAATTTCAGCCCGGTCCAAAACGGGGGAGTGCGGGTTTGTTTCAGTGCCCAAACGTCAAAATCGTGTTTCGACCATCCGTAAAGGTTGAGAGGGCGCAGGCTTGATACATTCGTGTGACAATCGGAAAAACCAACTTCACCGTTTCCGTAGGTTGCAGCCGATGAGGCATATAAAAGCGGAACCTGAATTTCGGAGCAAATATTCCAAAGCCGCTGAGAATAAATCAGGTTCAGTTGCTGATACAACTCTGGTTCTTGTCCCAGCGTGTCGGTTCGGGCTCCCATGTGAAAAATGAAATCTACGTCGGTTGCATTTTTGATGAGCCACTTAAAAAATTTTTCCCGGTCGATGAACTTCCGGTATTTTTTATTTAAAAGATTGAAATCTTTATTTGGGTCATCAAACCGGTCAACGAGAATAAGGTCGGTGTATCCGGCCTGGTTGAGTTTTCCTGTTAAATAACTGCCTATAAATCCGGCGGCGCCTGTAATTATTATCATTTATTTTAGCGGTTTAATTCGGTACAGCAATATTAAATTAAAAGCGTGGTCACAATTATAACTGCTGCGTTTTCCAATTATTGTATAATTTGAAAGATAATTTTAACATTTTTTAATTCATTCATTTTTCAAAATAAGATAGTGTTCAGGATAATTGGGTTGCGTTGAATCAGAAAATAATTAAAGGCACATTTTCCTGAAAGACTTTTAGTGTAAACGAAAAGAAATAGTTGTTTTTGAGGAGAATTTCTCAAATTTTGGCAGAGAGACTAAAATCAGCAAGCCAACACAGAAAAGTTTTGTGAAAGTTTTACGAATGTGGATTTTAAGTTGATTAGGGCGCTGGGGATATCCCATTTTGATGCATCTCCGGAATCTACATAATTTGAAATTGCCCTGATTTGAAAACAGGGAACTCCAAGGTTTCGGCACACATAAAAAACAGCCGCACCTTCCATGCTTTCTACATCGGCAGAAAATTTTTGTCTGATTTCAGAAATGCTTTTCCAGTTCCGATGGCTCTTATTTGCCGTAATTCCGCGTACCTCATTTAGTTGAATCCAGCCATTGCTGTCGCTGGCTTTTAGTACTCCGTTTTCAAACGGAAATTCATTGAGGTCAATAAAATCGGATTCAAAAAGTGTCAGGAATTTTTCTTCATTTTCCACGCCCAAATCGGCAAATTCGTCAGTAACCACATTAACAACTTCACCAATTTTGAGTTTTTTGTTCAAACTGCCTGCAATTCCCAGATTCATTACAAAATCATACGAATTGTTTAAGAGAAAAGAGGTTAATTTGTAAGTGGTTGCTGTGGTTCCGATACCTGTTATCAGAATGTCGATTTCATTTCCGGAGAGTTGGTATCTGCTTACATTTTCGTTTGTGTTTTCTTTCAACTTAAATGCATCGGTCAATAATTTTACTTCCATCCAGGTGGCTGCAACAATCAAAATCTTCATATCCTAAATATTAGTAAAAGCTTGTATTTTTAAAAACCCTTCAAGCATTCATACTGATTTTATGAAAAAAAGTTAATCTTTGTATGAAATTTAATGACAATAAGTTATGGAATCACCAAAAATAATTGATCCAAACGGTTACGGGAGGTACGAAGAATTCGATGAAGAAGTAACCGAAAAACTCTCGCAAAACTACAAAAATATACTCGAAATAATAGGCGAAGACATTGCACGCGAGGGGTTGGATAAAACTCCTGTAAGGGTCGCCAAATCAATGCAGTTTTTGTTGCAGGGATACAAAACCGACCCGGTAAAAATTTTGAAATCGGCTATGTTTAAAGAAGATTACCGGCAAATGGTAATTGTAAAAGATATTGAGATATATTCGATGTGTGAGCATCACCTGCTGCCGTTTTTTGGAAAAGCGCACGTGGCTTATATTCCAAATGGTACAATTACCGGATTAAGTAAAATTGCACGGGTGGTAGATGTTTTTGCCCGCCGTTTGCAGGTGCAGGAACGAATGACTACCCAGATAAAAGATTGCATACAGGATACGCTGCATCCGCTGGGAGTGGCAGTGGTTATCGAAGCGCAGCATTTATGCATGCAGATGCGCGGAATTGAAAAACAGCATTCCATTACAACCACGTCTGATTTTACCGGGGCTTTTCAGAAAGACGCAACCCGTAGTGAGTTTATCAAACTCATTAGCACAAAGTTTAGCTAATTTTCAGTAATTCAGGAACTCGAGGCAAACCGGAGCCGGTATTTTTAGTTCATTTCCGGTAAATGCCGGCATGCCTGTTTGCTGGTTGATGCTGAAAACAGCAATATTGTTGGAATTTTGATTGGCCACCAGCATGTATTTCCCGTTTTTTGTTAAGGTGAAGTTTCTCGGCCATTTGCCTTCTGACGGAACAATGGTAATCAATTCAGCTTTTTTTGTTTTCGCATCAATTTTAAAAACAGAAATTGAATTGTGCCCCCGGTTCGATACGTAAAGAAATTTTCCATCGGGCGAAACATGAATATCTGCGCAATAATTATCATCTGAAAATCCGGGAGGTATCGTTGAAACAGTCTGAACTTTTTTCCATTCATCATTTCCATTCTGAAAAACAGTGACTGTGGAATTCAATTCATTTATTACATAAATAAAATTGCCGTCGGGGTGAAAGTCGAAATGACGCGGGCCTGCGCCGGGATCGGTTTTTACAAATTTCTGACTTGCAGGAACTAATTTTTGATGCTCCAACCTGAAAATATTGAGTTGATCAGTTCCTAAATCGGCACTGAAAACCTTGTTGCCTGCAGGAGAAAACTTTATTGAATGGGCATGCGGTTTGTTTTGCCGGGTTTTATTTGGCCCGGATCCTGTGAAATATATTGTTGAACTTGCCGGAAGAAGTTTCCCATCTCTTTTAACAGGGTATAAGGAAACCGAGCCACCGCCATAAGTTGCAATCGCAACAAACTTTCCGTCGGTTGATATATCAACATGGCAGGGATCGTTGCCATGAGAAACCTGCTTGTTCAGAAATTGCAGTTCACCGTTCTGATTTATTTTATATGAATTGATGTAACCGCCCGATTTTTCAATAGTTGCCGGAGGGCGTGTTGCTGCATACAGGTATTTTCTGTTGGGCGATATTTTCAGAAAATTCGGATTGTCGATTCCTTTAAAAGTCTTCCCGGGTGTCAGTTTGCCGGTTTCTGCATCAAAGTTGCACAAATAAATTCCTTCCGATTTTCCTCCGGTAAAAGTTCCCACATAAAGCTTTTCTGCCTGCTGTGCCAGAGTTGTGTACGAAGAAAAAAGAAATAAGATAAGAAGCTGGTATAAAACGCGTTTCATTTTTCAGTGATTTAAATTATTAAGAATCAGAAAAGTGAATTTAAAATGAACAATTTCTTGTTATAAATACTTTTAGTAGTAAATTTTTAATAAAAATAAAACGATTCTGTTATGAAAGCAATTTTATCTGGATTTCTATTTGTAATTATTTTAAGTGCCGGTCAGTTACAGGCTCAGAAACTTGAAAAAGTCTGGGAAACTTCAACGGATATGAAAACACCTGAATCCGTTCTTTACGATGTTGACCGGGATGTTATTTATGTATCCAATATAAACGAAAATCCCTCGGAAAAAGATGGCAACGGATTTATAAGTATTTTAAATCCGAATGGGAGTGTGAAAGTTTTTAAATGGGTTGAGGATTTGAACGCTCCAAAAGGAATGGCAGTTTTCGATGGACGGTTATATGTTTCCGATATCGACCAACTGGTTGAAATCGATATTGAAAAGGGGATAATTCTTAATAAATACGATGCTCCCGATGCTGTTTTTCTGAACGATGTGGCAGCGTGCATGAATGGGATGATTTTCGTTTCGGACACGCGCACAGCAAAAATTCATGTATTGAATAATGGCGTGTTTTCGGTTTGGATGGAAGGTGAGCCTTTTGAGACGCCAAATGGATTGTTTACCGAAAAGGGAAATTTGTATGTTGGCGATAAAAATATTTACGAGGTGGATATTGAAAACAAAAATGTAACAGAAATTATTTCGGATGCCGGAGGTGTTGACGGACTTGTGAAAAATAATGAAGGAGAGTTTGTTTTCTCCAACTGGCCGGGGCGTATTTTTATTCATACCGATGGGCAAAATGTAAAATTACATGATTCAACCGAGGAAGAAATTAATACAGCCGATATTGATTTTGCACTGAAATATAACTGGATTTTGGTGCCAACTTTTTTCGACAACCGGGTAGTAGCGTATAAAATTGTTGATTTATAGAAACAGGTCTGTTTTTGGTTATATTTGAAGAAATTAAGAAAAAAATTATACGAAATGAAAGAACCTAAAATTTCAGCCAAACACCCAGTTATGCAATCACTTGAGCCGGGAGCCTATTTCTGGTGCGCGTGCGGAAAAAGTGAAAACCAACCTTTTTGCGACGGTTCACATCAGGGAACAGAATTTACTCCGGTGCAGTTTAAAATTACCGAAAAGAAAGACGTTTGGCTTTGTCAGTGCAAACATTCTGAAAACAAGCCATTTTGCGATGGTTCACATAAAGACTTATAAATAAATGCCGGTTCTTCCGGCATTTTTTTAGTCTTTGTCAAAATATTCTTTTCCTGCGTTGCATATCGGGCATTTGTAATCCTCGGGCAGATCTTCAAACGGGGTGCCCGGCGGGATATCGGCAGTGGGATCGCCTTCTTCCGGATTGTATTGAAATCCGCAAATTTTGCAGGTATACGTACTTCCGGGGTCTCCTTCTTCTGCTTTCTGATGTTTCATTTCTTCCTCTTTTTCCTGTTTTAACTCTTTTTTCTCTTCTTCCTCTTTTTCGGCCTCAAGTTTAGATTTGTCGACATAGGTGGGAGCATTTTTCGGGGCCAGCATTTTATATTTTTCCCTGTAGTATTTGTATGTTAAAGGTTCTTCATCCGAAAGTACGTCGCTGTCTTTTACTTCACCAATAATTAAAATATGCGAACCGACATCGTGGGTTGAAATTACTTCACAATCGAACCAGGCAACCGACGAGTCTAAAACTATTGGTGCGCCTGTGGCTGCTGTTGTAGTTTCTACTTTTTGAAATTTATCCATCAACTCACTCGACATAAAACCAAATTCGCCGATAACCGAAGTGCTGGCTTCCTGTTTCAATACACTAAGCGAAAAAGATTTACTGTCGATAATTTGCTGCGTAGTGGTGTTGTTTTTGTTGCAGCTAATTGCAATTCGCGGAGGTTCAGAAGTAACCTGGAAGGCTGTATTTCCAATATACCCCGATTTTTTACCTTTTGATTCGGTTGCAATTATATAGAGTCCGTAAGCGAGTTTGTGGAAAGCTTTATACTTCATAATTAAAAATTTTTGATTCAGTTCCTGATTTTTGATTGAAGCTTTTTCTGCTAACACATTTTTTTTACATTTATAAAAATAATAATTCAAATCACTTTCATGAATTTTTAATCAAATTCTTTTATCAAAAATAAACTAAGTAATGAAAAAATTAACCGTTTTTATTTTTTTGTCCGCAATGTTTTCAGGACAATTGCTTTCACAGGATTTTGAAAATCTCAAACAGGGAATTGAAAAACTGCAAAAGGATAATGAAAATCTTGATCACAGGCTCGACCGGCTCGAAAAACTGATTGACGATGTTTTATGGGAACAGAAAGTGGGAGACATTGCGCATGTTGACAAACTTTACATTTACGGACCACCAAAATGGAAAGAGGAAAACCCGACAGCCAAAGGCGCAGGAAATCCGGTGAAATTCTGGACTTACGTATTTATACCTCAGGATATTGATGTTTCCAAAAAATACCCGCTGATTGTTCTTCCGCACGGAGGAGTTCATGCCGATTTTACAACGTATTATGCCCACATTGTTAGGGAGTTGATTAGTCAGGGGTATGTGATTGTTGCTCCCGAGTACCGCGGCAGCACCGGCTACGGGAAATCTCATTATCAAAAAATCGATTATGGCGGCCTTGAAACCGAAGATGTTTTTTACAGCCGCAATTACATGATTGAAAATTATGACTTTATCGATAAAAACCGGGTAGGTATTATTGGCTGGAGTCACGGCGGACTAATTGCACTTATGAATATTTTTGATCATCCTGATGCCTACGAGGTGGCTTTTGCCGGTGTGCCGGTCAGCGATCTGATTGCACGAATGGGCTATCATACGCAAAGTTATCGCGATTTGTACGAGGCAGATTACCACATTGGGAAAAGTGCAAATGATAATGTTGCAGAGTATCGTCGCAGGTCACCCGCATGGAATACACATAAATTTGACGGCACTCCCTTGCTCATTCATACCAACACCAACGATGACGATGTAAATGTGCTGGAAGTTGAACATCTTATAAAATCGTTAAAAGCTGAGGGAAAACCATTTGAATATAAAATTTTTGAAGATTTGCCGGGAGGCCATTCATTCGACAGGATGGACACTAAAATCGGGAAGGAAATCAGACTGAAAATTCACCAGCACCTCGCTGAATATTTAAAACCTGAAAAACCGTTTAATTCACTGAGAGAATTGCATAAGGCTGCATATCGTTTTTGATATGCAGTTTTTCTGCTCCGGTTACTGATGTTATTTTTTATGTTCTAAAACATAATAGATTGAAATGTGAAGTAGTTTGTACCATTCAGAGGTAAATATTTTGATTAATTTTATTTCACAATTAAAATTTTGTTTCAAAAAGGGAAAATAATTGAAAAATATTCCTATTTTGGTACAAGATTTACAAATCATGGACGATTAATTAAAAATTACTGAAGATGACAAACCCAAAAAGCAGTATTCGTTACAAAATCTTTATTGTTGAAGACAATAAATTGTATGCGCAGGTGCTGAAAAAGCAATTACTCGATCAGCAATACCAGGTAAAAGTTTTTTACAATGGCAAAGATTGTATTGCCGAGCTCGATGAAAAACCCGATGTAATTACATTGGACTACACACTTCCTGATATGACCGGATATAAAGTATTGCAGGAAATACAGAAAAAGTGCCCCAATGCCCAAGTAATTATCATTTCGGCACAGGAAAGCATTAGTACCGCTATTGAGTTAATGAAAAACGGGGCTTACGATTATATAATGAAAGCACCGGATACCCGTGAAAAGCTGACCAATATTATTAAGAATATTTATCAGTCGGATCAGTTAAAAGAGGAAAACACGCGGTTGAAAGATGCCATTAAAGAACGGTTTCATTTCAGGAAACTCATTAAAGGAAACAGCCGGGAGATTGATCATGTATTTAATTTGATGGAAAAAGCCGTTCAAACCAACATTTCAGTTTCCATTTATGGCGAAACAGGAACGGGGAAGGAGCTGGTGGCCAAAGGTATTCATTACAATTCGCCAAGAAGTAACAAGCCGTTTGTGGCTGTAAATGTTTCAGCAATTCCCGAAGGATTACTTGAAAGCGAACTTTTCGGACATGAAAAAGGAGCTTTTACCGGAGCCGATTTCAGGAAAGCCGGAAAATTTGAAATGGCCAATACCGGAACACTTTTCCTGGATGAGATTGCTGATTTGGATTTGAATGTTCAGGCCAAATTGTTGAGGGTAATCCAGGAACGGGAACTGATGCGTCTGGGCGGAACAGAAATTATTCCGCTGGACGTGCGAATTCTCACAGCCACTCATAAAAACCTGGCAACACTTGTTTCAGAAGGGCAATTTCGTCAGGATTTGTATTATCGTCTGCTGGGGCTCCCAATTGAATTGCCTCCGCTTCGCCAGCGTGGTAACGATATAATTCTCCTTGCCAAACATTTTGTAAATGATTTTTGCAAGGAAAACAATATGGATCCAAAAAATATTTCTGACGAGGCAAAAAACACCTTGCTTTCATATCATTATCCGGGGAATATTCGTGAGTTGAAAGCTGTAATGGAATTGTCGTGCGTAATGTCAAACGGAGATACAATAAAGCCAAGCCATTTAAATATGAGTGTGGAGGAGAATGTACAGAATTTACTTTCAAATGAGAAAACACTGGAAGAGTACAATCATGAGATAGTAAGTCATTTTTTGGGAAAATACAACCAGAATGTGCGGTTGGTTGCCTCCAAGCTGGGTATTGGCAAATCTACCATATACCGGATGTTGCAGAAAAAAGAACTTGCTTTTAACTAAACGGGAATATTTTTGGCTTAAACAAATTTTCTGAATTTTTTTTCGATTTTTTTGTGGATTAATAATTATTTGTACATTTGTAAGGCAATACGTTCTGTATTGCTTGTGTGTTTGGGGGTTAACTTAAGGGCGGCTATTGAGCTGCCCTTTTCTCTTTTAATACATGTCAAATTTGAAATTTCGGTTTATTTATTCATTTAAGTTGTTTATTTTCGCAATTAACAATTAACGGATAGAGGATTCTACTATATTTTAATGTAAAATGACTGAGCCGGGAAATGCAGATATTGTATTGGTCTATTTTATCGGAACTTTTGCAATGCTTCTGCTTGCCGGGGCCATATTTTTCTTTTTTATTGTTTACCAGAAAAGACTGCTGAGAAAGGAACTCGAGATAAATAAAATTAAAGCAGATCAGCAGGAGGAAATTTTAAAAAATACAGTTCAGGCCCAGGAAAAAGAAAGAAAGCGAATTGCCCGTGATTTGCATGATGAAGTAGGAGCCATGCTTTCTGTTGTGAAACTAAATGTGAGCCGGATTGAAAAGAAAACAGTTGACGCCAAACCCCGCGTGCTTGCCACCGAAACAAAATCATACCTCGATGATGTAATTACCCAGGTTCGTCGTATTTCAAGAGATTTAATGCCTCCGGCGCTTGAAAAACTGGGGTTGTCATTTGCTGTGGAAGAAATGGTTAGTTGGATCAATAAATCGGATCAAATTAAAATGAGATTTTCAAAATCCGGTGAACCTTTTCGGTTCGACCTGAAAAAAGAGCTTGCGGTTTTTCGAATAATTCAGGAGCTGGTTAACAATGCGCTGAAGCATTCAAAAGCTTCGCAAATTCTTATTAAAATGCGGTTTGCTGATAATTATATGGCTGTTTCTGTTGCAGATAACGGAGTAGGTTTTGATATTGATAGGCTTGAAAATACCGGCCTGGGTTTAAAAAACCTGGAAAGCCGCTCGGAATTAATGGGGGGAGAATATAAAATGAAATCACTCCCCGGAAAAGGAACTTTTGCTGTTTTAAAACTCAGTGTCTGATACTATGGAAAAACAAAAAATTGACATTGTAATTACAGATGATCATAAATTATTTCGGAAAGGAATGGCTTCACTTCTCGAGGATTTCGATTTTATCGGAAATATATACGAAGCAGGTAACGGCATCGAGCTTTTAAGTTTGCTTGAAGAGAAAGAATCCCTTCCTGATTTGGTTTTGCTCGATTTGCAAATGCCCGAGATGGACGGCATGGAAGCGGCTCAGAAAATCAGGGAAAAATACTCGGACCTTAAAATTATTATTCTTACAATGCAGGATGATGCCCAAATCATTTTGTATATGATTCAGATGGGGGTAAACGGTTATTTAATGAAAAATGCCGAACCAGACGAGTTGGAAAAAGCACTCAGGGATGTAATACGAAAAGATATGTATTTCCCTGAGGATATTTCGAAACTGGTTTATGGCAGTTTGAATAAAAAAAAGAGCACCCTGAAAGTTGATGATTTGACTGACCGCGAAATAGAAGTTCTTAAATTAATTTGCAAAGAATATACCGCTAACGAGATAGCGGATGAATTAAAGGTAAGTCCCCGCACAGTTGAAGGATACAGAACTAAATTGCTCGATAAAACCGGGGCTAAAAACCTTGCCGGCCTGGTGGTTTTTGCTTTTAAAAATGAACTGGTAAAAATTTAATAAAAAAAAAGGGGTTCCGGCCAAGAACCCCTTTTACGGATAATCCGCAATTACTCCAAATAGACATCATCATTTCATGATAAAGAGAACATGTGTAACGGACAGACTTCGAAATTCCGATGATTGAGAAAGGAGTAAAATTTTAGTGTGCCCGGGTTCACCGGGATGAGGAATGGGGTAATACCTTTATTTGTACCATTATATCTCATGTCTTTTTTTTAAGTTGTACAAAAGTCAGCATTTATTAAATTGCAGAAAAGAGTATTTCTACGCATTTTTTTTACGTAGATCTGCGCATGTCAGATGCGTAGATCTACGTAAATTCAACACCTGAGTGTCTCTATATCAGGCACAAAAAAACCGCCCCTAACGGAGCGGTTTCCAAATGTATTTTATTCAAAAATGAATTTACTTGATGTTCGCCTGTGCGGCTGCTACCCGTGCAATTGGTACACGGTAAGGAGAACAACTTACATAGTCCATGCCAACCGAGTTGCAGAACATTACTGAAGAAGGTTCACCGCCGTGCTCACCGCAAATACCAACTTTAAGATCGGATTTTACGCTGCGGCCTTTATCAACACCCATCTGTATGAGCTGCCCAACACCTTCCTGATCAAGAATCTGGAACGGGTCGTTTTTCAGGATACCTTTTTCGATGTAAACAGGCAGGAATTTACCGGCATCGTCGCGTGAATAACCAAAGGTCATCTGGGTAAGGTCGTTTGTTCCGAATGAGAAGAACTCAGCTACTTCAGCAACTTTTTCGGCAGTTACTGCAGCCCGCGGAACTTCAATCATTGTACCCACAAGGTAGTCTACTTTAGCGCCTTTTTCTTCGAAAACTTTCTCTGCAATTTCGTGAATAATGTCAGCCTGCAGTTTCAGTTCTTTCACAGTACCAATCAGCGGAACCATAATTTCCGGACGTGCATCTACACCATTTTGTTTCAGGTTTACAGCAGCTTCGATGATTGCGCGTGCCTGCATTTCTGTAATTTCAGGATAAGTATTTCCCAAACGGCAACCGCGGTGTCCGAGCATCGGATTGAATTCGTGAAGATCGTCAACCAGTGCTTTAACTTGTTCTACCGAAATTCCCATTTCTTTTGCCATTTCTTTTTGATTGGCTTCTTCGTGCGGCACAAATTCATGTAATGGCGGGTCGAGCAAACGGATTGTTACGCCAAATCCGGCCATTGCTTCAAGAATTCCTTCGAAATCTTCGCGCTGGTAGGGCAATAATTTACCCAATGCTATACGTCTTTCCTCCTCGTTGCTGGCAAGGATCATTTCGCGCATTGCTTTAATGCGGTCGCCTTCAAAAAACATGTGTTCTGTGCGGCAAAGACCAATACCTTCGGCTCCAAATTTTCTTGCAATTTTTGCATCATTCGGAGAATCGGCGTTGGTACGTACTTTCATACGTGCAAACTTCTCTGCCAAATCCATGATTTTAGCGAAATCACCGCTCATTTCAGGATTTTTGGTATCTATTTTTCCTTCGTAAACTTTTCCGGTAGAACCATTGAGAGAAATCCAGTCGCCCTCTTTGAATTCTTTTCCGTCGATAGTCATTATGCGGCTTTTGTAATTAATTTTTACAGCGCCGGCGCCCGATACACAGCATTTGCCCATTCCGCGTGCTACAACAGCAGCATGAGAAGTCATTCCACCGCGGGCAGTTAAAATACCTCTGGCAATGTGCATTCCCTCGAGGTCTTCAGGCGATGTTTCAACACGTACTAAAATCGAAATGTCATATTTCGATGCTTCGTCGGCAAAGAAAACAACCTGGCCGGTAGCTGCACCTGGTGATGCCGGCAAACCTTTGGCTACAACATTTGCTGATTTAAGTGCTGAAGGCACAAAAACCGGGTGAAGCAGCTCATCGAGTTTATTGGCATCGATTCGCAACAATGCAGTTTTTTCGTCAATTTTTCCTTGTTCAAGCATATCAACAGCAATTTTTACCATTGCTGCGCCGGTGCGTTTTCCGTTACGTGTTTGCAACAACCACAATTTACCTTCCTGAATGGTAAACTCAAGGTCCTGCATATCTTTGTAATGATCTTCCAGTTTTTGCTGGGTTTCATTCAGTTGCTTGAAAATTTCAGGCATTGCTTCTTCCAGCGATGGGAATTTAGTAGATCTTTCTACGTCATCTACTCCCTGGAGTTCAGCCCATTTTTTTGAACCTGAAAGTGTAATTTCCTGAGGCGTGCGGATTCCGGCAACTACATCTTCTCCCTGGGCGTTAATCAGGTATTCACCGTTAAATACATCTTCGCCGGTAGCGGCATCGCGGGTAAATGCAACACCGGTAGCTGAGTTTTCACCCATATTACCAAATACCATTGCCTGCACGTTTACGGCAGTTCCCCACTCATCAGGGATTTGTTCCATGCGGCGGTAATAGATTGCACGCGGGTTGTTCCAACTGTTGAATACTGCGCCAACCGAGCCCCAAAGTTGTTCCCATGGGTCAGTCGGGAAATCTTTTCCGGTTTCTTTTTTAACGGCATTCTTAAACCGCTGTACAAGTTCCTTGAGGTCTTCAGTAGAAAAATCGGTATCCAGTTCAATACCTTTTTCTTCTTTCAATTTCTCGATGATTTCCTCAAAAGGATCACTCTCTTCTTTGCTGGCTGGTTTCATTTCCATTACCACATCGCCATACATTTGGATAAAACGGCGGTATGAATCCCATGCAAAACGTTCATTGCCGGATTTTTTAGCAATGCCTGCTACTGCATCGTCGCTTAACCCAAGATTTAAAACGGTGTCCATCATTCCCGGCATTGAAGCGCGGGCTCCTGAGCGAACCGACAGTAAACACGGGTTTTCTTTATCACCGAATTTTGTTTCGGTTAGTTCCTCAACCTGCGCAACTGCAGCTTCAACTTCAGACTTTATTGTTTCAAAGGTTTTTTCTTGCCCTACTTCGTTGTACATGGTACAAACTTCGGTAGTAATTGTAAATCCCGGAGGAACCGGTACGCCAATTAAATTCATTTCGGCTAAGTTTGCACCTTTTCCACCAAGCAGATTTTTCATGTCAGCTTTACCTTCGGCTTTTCCTGCGCCAAAAGTATATACATGTTTTGCCATAAACTTTGTTTTTTATAGTTATTAAAATTAAATTGTTTTTAAAAATCAGGTTGCTAAATTAACTTTATTTTTTCATACCGGAAAGATTTAACCATTATACCATAACAGGTATTTGAGTGTGTTTGTTGTTGAAAATTAGAGATTTATTAGCTTTCATATTAAAAAATTGTAAATAGATATTTAACGAAAAAATGACCTCAAAGGTAAAAAAAACGATATTTTCAGAATCAGTAGTATCTCATTTTTTAAAACTGAATGCAAATATATTTCAATCGGGATGAATACAAAGATTTACCATGTGTTTTATCTGATTGAATATGAACTATTAACATTCTTTAACTTTGATTTGTACATGTTAACCTGATAATAAATTATTTTTGTATTCAGTAGTTAGACGTTAATGTGTTTTTTCATAGAGAATAGATTTGGTTAGGTTAAAAAAAACAGGAATGAACTTTCATTCCTGTTTTTTTCTGCCAAAAATTCATCCTTTCACAAGCTTTTCAGCAATATTTTCCTTATTAGTATAATTAATTATGTCAATCTGTCTTTCAGTTACTTATGGTTCGTTTATTGCAATCTGTACAAAAAAACTGTAAGATATGAATTTGAATAACTTTACAATAAAAGCACAGGAAGCTGTTCAGCATGCTTCCCAGATTGCGCAGGGAAATAATCAGCAGGCAATTGAAACAGGTCATATTTTAAAAGGACTGACACATTCTGCTGAAAATGTTTTGGAATTTCTTTTAAAAAAACTTGGAGTTAATACCACTGTTTTTCAGCAGGCACTCGATAAAATTATTGAGTCTTACCCGAAAGTTTCCGGCGGTGAACAATACCTTTCTTCTTCCGCTAACCGTGTATTGCAAAAATCATTGGCACTGGCGCAGGAAATGGGCGATCAGTATGTTTCGGTTGAGCATGTTTTGCTTGCTTCTCTCGACGCAGGCGATTCAGTCAGCCGGTTAATGAAAGACAACGGCATCACCAAAAAAGACCTGCAAAAAGCCATAGAAGAATTGCGCAAAGGTTCGAAAGTCGACAGCCAGACTGCCGAAGACAAATTTAATTCGCTAAACCGGTTTGCCATGAACCTGAACGAGCGGGCACGAACCGGGAAACTCGATCCGGTTATCGGTCGTGATGAGGAAATTCGCCGGATTTTGCAAATTCTTTCGCGACGGACCAAAAACAATCCCATTTTAATTGGCGAACCCGGAACCGGCAAAACAGCAATTGCCGAAGGACTGGCACATCGCATCGTTCGTGGCGATGTTCCTGAAAACCTGAAAACAAAGCAGATCTTTTCATTAGACATGGGAGCACTAATTGCAGGCGCCAAATATAAAGGTGAGTTTGAAGAGCGCTTGAAAGCTGTTGTTCACGAAGTGGTAAACTCAAACGAAGAAGTTGTTCTTTTTATCGACGAGATTCACACATTGGTTGGCGCCGGGAAAAGTGAAGGAGCAATGGATGCGGCAAACATTCTTAAGCCCGCACTGGCCCGCGGGGAACTGCGGGCAATTGGTGCAACTACTTTTAATGAGTACCAGAAGTATTTTGAAAAGGATAAAGCGCTCGAACGCCGTTTCCAGGTAGTACGGGTGAATGAACCAGACACGATAAGCGCCATTTCTATTTTGCGCGGTATTAAAGAACGGTATGAAAGTCACCATAAAGTCCGTATAAAAGACGATGCAATTATTGCGTCGGTTGAACTTTCGCAGCGTTACATTTCCGACAGGTTTTTGCCCGACAAAGCCATTGACCTGATGGACGAGGCCGCCGCAAAACTGCGGCTCGAAATGGATTCAGTGCCTGAAGAACTAGATGAAATAGAGCGCCGGGTTAAGCAGCTCGAGATTGAACGCGAGGCCATTAAACGCGAAAAAGACCAGAAAAAACTGGAGCAACTTGGCGGGGAAATTTCCAATTTAAAAGAAGATCAATCACGGTTAAGAGCGAAATGGGAGAGCGAAAAAACGGTTATTAACAATATTCAGAAAAAGAAATCTGAAATTGAAGATTACAGGTTTGAAGCCGATGAAGCTGAGCGTCAGGGATTGTACGAAAGAGTTGCCGAGTTGAGGTACGGCAAAATTAAAGAAGCTGAAAAAGAAATTGAAACGCTTCAGCAGGAATTGCAGAAACTGAAAGAAGGTGAAAGCCTGATTAAAGAAGAAGTGGAAGCCGAAGACATTGCGGAAGTAGTTGCACGCTGGACCGGAATTCCGGTATCCAAAATGTTGCAGAGCGAACGCGAAAAATTGCTTCACATGGAAGATGAACTGCACAACAGGGTAGTGGGGCAGGATGAAGCAATTGCTGCTGTTTCGGATGCTGTGCGAAGAAGTCGCGCTGGGTTACAGGATGAAAAGCGCCCGATTGGTTCCTTTATTTTCCTCGGTTCAACAGGAGTAGGAAAAACCGAGCTGGCCAAAGCGCTCGCTGAATACCTGTTTGACGATGAAAATATGATAACCCGCATCGATATGTCGGAATACCAGGAGAAATTTTCCGTAACCCGGCTCATCGGAAGTCCTCCGGGATATGTCGGGTACGACGAAGGGGGGCAGTTGACAGAATCTGTGCGTCATAAACCGTATTCGGTTGTGTTGTTCGATGAAATTGAAAAAGCACATCCCGATGTATTTAATGTGCTGCTTCAGGTGCTCGATGACGGGCGGCTGACCGATAATAAAGGCCGGACTGTTAATTTCAAAAACACCATAATTATTATGACATCAAACCTGGGGTCGCATATTATTCAGGAAAGCCTGGAAAATATTAAAGATGAAAACCAGGAGGAAGTTTTGGAAGAAACGCGCCTGAAACTGTTGGAATTGCTGCGTAAATCAATACGCCCTGAATTTTTAAACCGCATTGACGAAACAATTGTCTTTACGCCGCTTTCGCGAAGCGACATCAAAGAAATTGTGCGGCTGCAGTTTCACCAGGTTGTAAAACGGTTATCGGGAACCGACGTGAAAATTACAATTACTGACGATGCAATTGACTGGCTGGCCCAGGCTGGTTACGACCCGCACTTTGGAGCACGGCCTGTAAAGCGCCAGCTTCAGAAATATGTGTTAAATGAATTGTCGCGAAAAATTCTTGCCGGAAAGGTTGATAAATCAAAACCTATTGAAATAGATAAAGGCGATGATGGATTGATTTTCAGAAACTAATAACGGAGAGCCCGGGCAAGTCCCGGGTTTTTTCTTGGTTTTTTTAGAGCATTTTCACGTATTCGGAAAGCTCCTCTTGTGCTCCGCTGAGCAATGTTTCCACCTGGCTAAGTAATACGGGGATTGGTTCCGTGTTATCTTCTTCAGCCAGTAGCTGGATTTCTTTTAGCTTGCTTCCTGATTCTTCCATCATAAAAATAAGTACCGATGATTTAGCGGTGTGCGCCTCTTTTGCCAGCAAATCATTTTTCTTCTCAGAAAGAAACCGGTGCATGTTTGAAACAAACTCCGGAATTTGTTTTAAAAAAATCTGTATCAAATCTTTTTTAAAACTGTCATCCCCACCAGAAATTTCTTCCATGTAGC
Source organism: uncultured Tangfeifania sp. (assembly GCA_964443035.1). GTDB lineage: Bacteria > Bacteroidota > Bacteroidia > Bacteroidales > Prolixibacteraceae > Tangfeifania. The sequence goes on along the minus strand of CAYUBV010000001.1, from coordinate 29,547 downwards.
TTAGATTTACGTATTCTAAAACTTTATCCATATTTAATTTTTGGTTTGGCCCGCAATTTAATTAAATTATTGTAATCTTAACCGGACAAAAGGATGAAAATCATATCAGATAAACGCTGATAAAATTCATGTGTAAACTTTTACCTAATATATAGTTTTGTATTAATAAATCAGTATGAGTATGAAAAAGACAGCATTAAGCAACATACATAAAGAAGCAGGAGCTAAAATGGTTGAATTTGCAGGTTATGAAATGCCTGTGGAATATACCGGAATTAAAGACGAACACATGGCCGTTAGAAATGCAGCCGGCGTATTCGATGTTTCGCACATGGGCGAATTCTGGATTAAAGGCCCCAATGCACTTAACCTTGTAAATAAATTATCATCGAATGATCCCACAGTATTGAAACCCGGACAGGCGCAATATACCTGCATGCCAAACGGAAGGGGAGGGATTATTGACGATATGCTGGTTTATTGCTTCAATCCCGAGAAATACATGCTGGTTGTAAACGCTTCGAATATTGAAAAAGACTGGAGCTGGATTTCGGACCAGAATGAGTTTGAAGCTGAAATGGTGAACGACTCCGATAACATCAGTCTGCTCGCTGTTCAGGGGCCCAAAGCAACCCAAATTCTGCAGAAACTTACGGATGTAAATTTATCAGATATTCGTTTTTACACGTTTGTAACCGGGAAAATTGCAGGAGTGGAAAATGTAATTATTTCTGCAACAGGTTACACCGGAGCCGGTGGGTTTGAACTTTATATTCAAAACCAGGATGCTGAGAAAGTGTGGAAAGCTGTATTTGAAGCCGGCGAAGAATTCGGAATTCAACCTGCCGGACTGGGAGCCCGCGATACACTGCGCCTCGAAATGGGATTCTGCCTGTACGGAAATGATATAGACGATACCACCTCGCCAATTGAAGCCGGTTTAAGCTGGATTACCAAATTCAATAACGACCGCCAGTTTATCGACCGCGATTTTCTGATGATGCAGAAAACCGAAGGAATTACCCGCAAATTGCGTGGTTTTGTGCTGAAAGAAAAAGGAATTCCGCGCCAGGGTTACGAGCTTGTTAATTCGGAAGGAACAGTCATCGGAAATGTAACTTCCGGAAGTCTTTCGCCTGTTTTAAACAAAGGAATTGGCCTGGGATACGTGGAAAAAGAATATACCGCTTTCGGGACGCCTGTTTGGGTGAAAATCAGGAATAAAAATATTCCGGCCGAGATTGTTAAACTGCCATTTATTTAGGCTGGATTTTATTTTAATCATTCGTTTTTTATGTTCTTCTTTCACACTAAATACAGACTGGTTTTTATTTAAATTTGGTTTAAATAATTCGTGCATGAACTTTTTTGGCCTGAAATGGGGGATTCTTTTTCAGAATCACATAAATTTGTGCATCAAAATTATAGTTTGACAATTTTTTTGTATCATAGAAATCAAAATGACAAACGGTGCTTTTTGCAGGTTGTTTGTTAATGTTTTAAAACTCAATTTTTTAAATGATATATTGATTTTTCTCATCTGCAGATCACGAATGAATCACGAACTTTGAAAACTGTGTTCTGCAAAAAAGGGATGATTTTATTAATTCACCTAAAAACAGTTTAACGTATGAAGAAACACAATTTTTACGCCGGGCCTTCAATTTTGCCCGAGTTTACAAAAGAGAAAACCGCTGAAGCAGCCATGAATTTTGCCGGCACTGGCTTGTCGGTGATGGAAGTTTCGCACCGAAGCAAAGAGTTTGTAGCTGTAATGGACGAAGCTCAGTCGCTTGTTAAAGAGCTGTTGCACATTCCGGATGGGTACTCGGTGCTTTTCCTGCAGGGAGGTGCCAGCACCCAGTTTTTAATGGTTCCTTATAATTTGATGAATAAAAAGTCGGCCTACCTGAATACCGGTTCGTGGTCGGGCAAAGCCATTAAAGAAGCAAAATTGTTTGGCGATGTGGTTGAAGTTGCTTCATCTAAAGATGCCAACTTCAATTACCTGCCCAAAGATTATGAAGTTCCGGCAGATGCCGATTATTTTCATATTACCACCAATAATACCATCTACGGAACCGAAATTTTAAAAGAGCCGGAAGTTGATGTGCCTTTGGTTGCCGATATGTCGTCCGACATTTTTAGCCGTCCGATTGATGTTGCAAAGTACGATGCAATTTATGCCGGTGCCCAAAAGAATCTCGGGCCGTCGGGTGCAACGCTTATTATTGTAAAAGATGAAGCGCTCGGAAAAGTGGATCGCCCGATTCCGACTATGCTTGATTACAAAACGCACATCGATAAAGGTTCGATGTTTAACACGCCGGCTACGCTTCCTGTGTTTGCCTGCCTGCAAACATTAATCTGGCTGAAAGAAAAAGGCGGTGTGGAAGCAATGGAAAAAATCAACATCGAAAAAGCAAATCTGCTTTACGACGAGCTCGGACGCAATAAATTATTTGTGCCTACAGTGTCAAATCCGGAAGATCGTTCAAGAATGAACGTAACATTTGTAATGTCTCCGGAATATGCCGAATTGGAAAAAGATTTCATGGAGTTTGCCACACAAAAAGGAATGGTTGGAATTAAAGGTCACCGTTCTGTGGGAGGTTTCAGAGCTTCAATCTACAATGCCATGCCTGTTGAAAGTGTGAAAGCACTTGTTGAAGCGATGCAGGACTTTGAAAAAAATAAATAGTTAAATGCAGGGATTAATCCCTGCATTTTTTCGTGATTCATAAAAATTGAGTGAGATGAGAAAAATTCTAATTGCTACTGCAAAGCCTTTTGCTCCTGCTGCAATAAAAAAAATAACCAAAATTTTTAAAAAAGCAGGTTCCGGTTACGAACTGGAATTACTTGAAAACTATGCCGGTAAGAATGAATTGCTGGAAGCAGTTGCCGACGCCAATGCATTAATTATCCGCAGCGATAAAGTTGATTCAGAAGTATTCGAAGCCGCCAAAAAACTGGAAATAGTTGTCAGGGGTGGTGCCGGATACGACAATGTTGACCTGGAAGCAGCCACAAAAAAGGGAGTGGTTGTGATGAATACTCCCGGACAAAACTCCAATGCCGTGGCCGAATTGGCTATCGGGCTGGCCATTTTCGGGCTGCGCCGGAAATTCAGCGGAAAACCCGGCGGAGAATTGCGTGGCCGCACACTCGGATTGCATGGCTTTGGTTATGTTGCGCGTAATGTTTTTCGCATTGCCCGTGCTTTTGGGATGAAAGTAATTGTATATACCCGTTACAGCAAGGGCGATGCTGCTGCCATCGGATTAAAAGTGACCGACTCGCTGGAGCAGTTGTATGAAAAAAGCGATATTGTTTCCATTCATGTTCCTGCCCGCGGAGAGCATATTAAATCAGTAAGTTATGCTGTGCTGAAATATTTAGATAACGATGCAGTGATTGTGAATACTGCACGAAAAGAGGTGGTGAACGAGCCCGATTTAATCAGAATTATGGAAGAGAAACCCGGCATCAGGTACATGTCGGATATCACGCCTGATGCAGAAGATGTGTTTGCTGAAAAATTTGCAGACAGGTATTTTTTTACTCCTAAAAAAGCCGGGGCACAAACCGTGGAGGCCAATATAAATGCCGGGGTTGCGGCAGCCGGACAAATTGTGGAATTTTTTGAAAAAGGAGATACTACTTTTCAGGTGAATAAATAGATAAATAAATATGGCAACTGTAAAACCATTTAAAGGACTACGTCCTCCGCAGGAAATAGTGGAGGAGCTGGCCTGCCTGCCTTACGATGTGATGAATTCTGAAGAAGCGGCTGAAATGGCTGAAGGCAACGAAAAATCGCTGCTGAGAATAACGCGGGCTGAAATAGAGCTGCCCGAAGTGGAAGATATTCATTCAAAAGAAGTATATATCAGGGCCACGGAAAATTTCAGGATTTTCCAGGAAAATGGCTGGCTGGTGCAGGATGATGAACCAAAATATTACATCTACGCCCAAACAATGAACGGGAAAACCCAGTATGGAATTGTTGGTGGTGCCGCCTGTGCCGATTATCAAAACGGCATCATTAAAAAACATGAACTTACCCGGCCTGAAAAAGAGGAAGACCGGATGGTGCTGACCCGTTATCTAAATGCCAACATCGAGCCGGTGTTTTTTGCCTACAAAGCTGTTCCCGATATTGATGCAATTGTAAAAGATGTTGTGGAAAACAATAAACCCGATTACGATTTTACTGCGGAAGACGGTTTTGGTCACCATTTTTGGGTGATTAACGAGACTGAAAAAAACAGGCGCATCGAACAGCTTTTTGCCGCAAAAGTTCCTTTTACTTATGTGGCCGACGGGCACCACCGCACAGCCGCTGCAGCGAGAATCGGTTTGGAGAAAACGGCTCAAAATCCAAATCATACCGGAGATGAGGAATACAACTTTTTTATGGCGGTTCATTTTCCGGATGACCAATTGCAAATTATCGATTACAACAGGGTGGTTACCGACTTGAACGGACATTCGGAAGAAGGATTTCTAAAAGAACTGAGCCGCGGGTTTAAAATAGAAATGATGGGGCCTGAGATTTATAAGCCATCAAAGCTGCATGAATTCAGCCTTTACCTTGGCGGAAACTGGTACAAACTCACGGCACGCCAGGGAACTTACAACGATGACGATCCAATCGGGGTGCTCGATGTTACCATTCTTTCAAACCAGGTTTTGGGTCCGATTCTGGATATAAAAGATCTTCGTACCTCAAAACGAATTGATTTTGTGGGAGGTATCCGTGGGCTGGAAGCCCTGAAAAAACGAGTGGATTCCGGCGAAATGAAAGCGGCATTTGCACTTTATCCGGTTTCGATGCAACAGCTAATTAATATTGCCGACAGCGGAAATATTATGCCGCCCAAAACCACGTGGTTCGAACCAAAACTGCGGTCAGGACTGGTGATTCACAAACTCGGCTGAGATTTGTAAATTGGTAAAACAGATAATGAAGGGGATTCTGCAAAAAAGCTGGCAGAATCCTTTTCTTTTTTTCAGCATGTAAATCCGTTCCTTTTTTCTTCAAAAATATATAATTTCAGGATTTTAAATTACACAGCATGGAAACAGATAAAATGACACTTGCCAACATATATAAACGGAAAAAAACCGACCGTGATATTTTTCAGGAACTGATGCCCACCAAAGTAAAAGAGGTGCTTTTGATAGCGACACTTTACGACTCCTATTCCATTGTGCGGGAAGGGCAGTTCAGCGATAAAATTTTTGGCGAATATTTGCAGCTTAATTTATATGCAGCGCCCCGGTTTACCAGTGTAAATACACGCGAAGATGCCCTGCTTGCACTTGAGCATCAGGAGTTTGATTTGATAATTGTGATGGCCGGGCTGGATAAAGATTCCGCTGTTGAAACTTCTTACCATATAAATAAATCCCGTCCGCAAACTTCGCTTTTGCTGCTTGCCAATAATAATTCCGATTTACGTTATTTCCAGGCTGAAGGACGAAAATTGGATTTCATCGACCGGATTTTTGTATGGAATGGCAATTCCAATGTTTTCCTTGCCATGATTAAATACATCGAAGACAAGAAAAATGTGGCCCCCGATACACAAAACGGGAACGTCAGGGTGGTGCTGCTGGTGGAAGACAGTATCCAGTACTATTCGCGCTACCTTCCTATTTTGTACACAACCATTATGACTCAGACCCAGATTCTTGTTCAGGAAGATGCCAAAGATGAGCTGCACAAAATTCTGAAAATGAGGGCCCGGCCAAAAGTAATTCTGGTAGATAATTACGAAGATGCTGTAAAAATAATTAACAGTTACCGCAGGTACATGCTGTGTGTAATATCGGATGTAAAATTTGAAAAAGAAGGAGTTGAAAACGACGATGCCGGCATTGAATTGCTGAAATATGCAAAAGAAACACTCAAATATCCGATTCCGGTGTTGCTGCAATCTCAGGATATTGAAAATGTGCGGCGGGCAAAAAGTATCCGGGCCGATTTTATCGATAAGAACTCTGAAAGTTTGTCGATGGACATTCTTAATTTTTTGTACAGACGACTCGGATTCGGAAATTTTGTATTTAAAGGACAAGACGGAAAACCCATTACCGAAGCGGAAAACCTTATCGAATTTCAACGAAAATTCAGGGATATTCCTGCTGAAGCGCTTTTCTACCACGGAAGGCGGAACTCTTTTTCTACCTGGCTGATGGCACGCGGAGAAATCAACATGGCAGAATTGCTGCGCCCTGTAAAAACCGAAGATTTTGAATCGGCCGAAGATTTACGACAGTTCTGCCTCGATGTTTTTAAAACCGTTCGTTTCGAAAAACTGAAAGGTACCATTGTGAATTTCGATCCGGCACTGGCTGCTTCCAACCGGTTGGTTCACCGGATGGCAAAAGGTTCGCTTGGCGGAAAAGGGCGTGGAATTGCGTTTATTTGCAATTTTATTGAAAACATCGATTTTCAGAAACTGATTCCCAGTCTGAATATTCGCATTCCTTCAACAACTGTGATTGGCGCACTTGAATTCGATAAGTTTGTTGAGATGAATAATTTATACGACGATATTTATTCATTAAATGACTACGCATCCATTCGCCGGCATTTCCTTGAATCAGAATTTGACAAAAAAATAAAAGAACGGTTAAGGAGCTACCTCAGGCATGTAACCAAGCCATTGGCAGTCCGTTCTTCCGGTTTATTCGAGGATTCGCTTCTGCAGCCGTTTTCAGGGGTATATGCCACTTACCTTATTCCAAACAATCATCCGGATATTGAAGAGCGTTACAACCAGTTGGAAATGGCCGTCAAGCTGGTTTATGCCAGTATTTTTACCGATTCGGCCCAGGCTTATTTCGAGGCCATAAATTATAAAATTGAAGAGGAAAAAATGGCAGTAATAATCCAGGAAGTTGTAGGACAGAACTACAATGGTAAGTATTATCCTACCATTTCGGGGGTAGCCCAGTCGTATAATTATTACCCTATTTCGTATATGGAGCCTGAAGACGGATTTTCTGTTGCTGCAGTAGGGTTGGGTATGTATGTTGTTGGTGGCGAAAGTTCGTTCCGGTTTTGCCCCAGGTATCCAAATATAAATCCCACTACTGTGAGCGATCTTTTGCGCGATTCGCAAAAATATTTTTATGCCATCGATTTAACCAAAACCGATTTCGATTTAATTGCAGGAGGAGAAAATGCCGCTATACGGAAATTTCGAATTAAAGAAGCAGAAAATGACGGAACACTTCAACATTCAGTTTCTACCTACATAGCAGAAAATGACGATCTGGTTCCGGGGATTCACGAACAGGGGCCTCGAATTATTGATTTTGCCAATATCCTGAAATATGATTACGTGCCACTTGCCGAAACGCTCCGGTTGTTGCTCGAATTATTTAAAGAAGCCATGGGTTCACCGGTAGAAATTGAATATGCCATCGATTTGGATGCTACCGAAAATGAAGTGCCTACTTTCTACCTGCTGCAAATAAAACCGTTAATAAGGGTTGAGCAACAGGTTGATATAGACATGGGAGCTATTGAGGATGAAGAGATATTTATGTATACCGAAAAAGGAATGGGAAATGGAGAAATTGAAACTATCCGCGACATTGTTTATGTTGATCCCGATAAATTCGATAAAACCAAAACCCGTCAGATGGCCCGGGAAATTACAGAGGTAAACAGCCTGCTCGAAAAAGAAGGCAAAGAATTTATTCTAATCGGTCCCGGGCGCTGGGGGTCCCGCGACCCGTATACCGGCATTCCGGTGCTGTGGTCGAACATCTCAAAAGCAAGAGTCATTATCGAAATGGGCCTTCCTGATTTTCCGCTCGATGCATCGCTCGGGTCGCATTTTTTCCACAATGTTACCTCAATGAACGTAGGCTATTTCTCGGTTCCGCATCATTCAAATAGAGCGTTCCTCAAAATGGAAAAACTAAAAAAAATGAAAACTAAAAATGAAACAGAATATGTAAAACATGTGGAATTTGATAACCCGCTAACAGTTTTAATGAACGGACGCGAAAGGCGTGCCATCATCCATTATTAGATGTTTTGAAACAGGATATTTGTAAACGTTTGCTAACCTGAAGTATGAATTTAAGGATGTATTTAATTGGAATAAAAGGTATTATAAGCTTTTTTAACTGTGTTAATTAATTTTCAAACTCATTACAAATAAAGGGGCAAAACTTCTGCTTTTCATTTTAAAATTTATCTTTGTCTGTCAGACAAAAAAACTTGAGGCCGGGAATTCAAAAACAAATTTAAATAAATTGAAAAGTTAAAATTATTATCTAAACAGTAACATTGTTACATAAAAATTATCATCTTATGAGTAACATTTTCTTATTAGTTCCATTTGCTTCCATACTTGCATTGGTTTTTGCATGGTTTTTCTTCAAATCAATGATGAAGAATTCGGAAGGTACTCCCCGTATGAAAGAGATTGCGCAGTACGTGCGGGAAGGCGCAATGGCTTATTTGAACCGGCAATATAAAGTAGTTGCCATTGTTTTTGCCATTTTATTTGTTTTGCTAATCATTATGGCATACTTCAAGGTTCAAAACCCTTTTGTGCCCGTAGCTTTTCTTACAGGAGGTTTTTTCTCAGGGCTTTGTGGTTTTCTGGGAATGAAAACAGCAACTTTTGCTTCGGCACGTACTGCCCATGGCGCATCGCAATCGCTGAACAAAGGATTGCAGGTGGCATTTCGCAGTGGTGCAGTAATGGGTCTGGTTGTGGTAGGTTTCGCATTGCTTGACATTGCGGCCTGGTTCTGGATTTTGAATGAGTACGTTTATACTCCCGATAACATGGCCAACGGCCTTCACTTTTTGGGACTGAACCTGGTGCATGCACATCCTGAATATGTGACAAACGGACTCATTAACGAAGCAGGAACAAGAGTTAAATTAATTGAAATTACGGTAACCATGCTAACATTTGGTATGGGTGCTTCCACACAGGCATTGTTTGCACGTGTGGGCGGTGGTATTTATACCAAAGCTGCCGATGTAGGCGCCGACCTCGTTGGTAAAGTGGAAGCTGGTATTCCTGAAGATGACCCGCGTAACCCTGCAACGATAGCTGACAATGTTGGCGATAATGTTGGCGATGTTGCCGGCATGGGCGCCGACCTGTACGAATCTTATGCAGGTTCAATTCTGGCCACTGCCGCGCTCGGGGCGTCTATTCCCGCAGTTCTCATCACGAATGAAGTACAGGCATATCAGATGGTTCTTGCGCCAATGATGGTTGCTGCCATTGGTATTATCCTCTCAATTCTTGGTATTTTCATGGTTCGTACCAAAGAGTCGGCTACGCAAAAAACGTTGCTCAATGCGCTCTTGTTGGGTACAGGTGGGAGTTCAGTGTTGATTTTAATTGCCATGATTGGTCTGGTTATGATTGGTTGGGTAACCTGGGGTATTTTCTGGGCTGTGGTTATTGGTTTGACCGCCGGTGTAATCATTGGACAGGCAACGGAATACTTTACATCCGATGAGTACAAACCTACCAAAGGTATTGCAAAACAAGCCCAGCAGGGACCTGCGACTACCATTATCGACGGTCTTGCAGTTGGGATGTATTCTACCTGGATTCCTGTGGTAACCATTGTTTTGGGTATTATGGGTGCTTTCTGGGCTGCAGGCGGTGCACAACATTTTGCCCTGGGTGTTTACGGAATTGGATTTGCTGCCGTAGGTATGCTCTCAACTCTTGGAATTACCCTTGCAACGGATGCATTCGGACCAATTGCCGACAATGCCGGAGGTAACGCCGAAATGTCAGAACTCGACCCGGAAGTAAGGGAACGCACCGATGCACTCGATATGCTGGGCAATACAACTGCTGCAACCGGTAAAGGTTTTGCAATTGGCTCGGCCGCACTTACTGCCATGGCGCTTATTTCGGCTTATATGGAAGAAGTAAGGCTGTGGTTCGATAAAATTGCAAGGGCCGGAGAAGGTTTTGTTACCAAAGGCGGATATGTATTTTATCGCGATGTTGCTCCTACAGTTGAAGAAGGCGTGGAGGTAATAAAAATTTCCACCGCTTCAGTGAAACAATTTTCTGCTGCTTACGATATTACCCTGTTTAATCCGCTGTTTCTTGGTGGATTGTTTTTGGGAGCCATGATGGCATTTGTTTTCAGTGCAATGACCATGAAAGCTGTAGGACGCGCTGCAGGCGCAATGGTTGACGAAGTACGTCGTCAGTTTCGTGATATTCCGGGAATTTTGGAAGGTAAAGCAAAACCTGAATATGCCAAATGCGTGGAAATTTCAACCAAAGGTGCACAGCGCGAAATGATGCTTCCTTCGCTGGTGGCTATTGCTGTTCCGGTAATTGTTGGCGCTGCAATGGGTGTTGCCGGTGTAGTTGGTTTGCTTGCCGGCGGTTTGACTACAGGATTCACCCTGGCTGTGTTTATGAACAACGCCGGTGGCGCCTGGGACAATGCTAAAAAATTCATTGAAAAAGGAAACTATGGCGGTAAAGGAAGCGAAACTCACCACGCCGGTGTTGTTGGCGATACTGTTGGTGATCCGTTTAAAGATACATCAGGTCCTTCACTGAATATTTTGATTAAACTTATGACAATGGTTTCAGTTGTAATGGCTGGTTTAACTGTTACATTAAGTTTATTGTAAAAACATAATGAATTACTGATTTCAGGAAAACCACCCGTCGTTTGACAGGTGGTTTTCTGTTTTTTGAAATTTATTATCGGGCAGGCATTTAAAAATGATTATTAAATTAAATTGTTTTTGAACAAAATATTTCTATATTTAGTTACTATTTAAGGCAAGAAATAACAGTAAAAAATCAAGTAATATGGCAAATTTATCAACTACCTACATGGGGGTAAAACTTAAAAACCCACTCATTCTCGGAGCATGTAATTTAGTATCGAAACAAAAAACAATCGGGGAACTTGAAAAAGCCGGAATCGGTGCAATTGTATACCGTTCACTGTTCGAAGAGCAGGTGCAGCTCGAGAATCTTCAACTATCCGAAGAGTTAAATGAATACAATGAGCGTCATGCCGAAATGATTCGTTTGTTTCCTGATGTGGAACATGCAGGTCCGAAAGAGCATTTATACAATCTCGAAAAACTGAAAAAAAGTGTTAGTGTTCCTGTATTTGCAAGTTTAAATGCCATGTATGAACCAACATGGGTTGATTATGCAAAAAAGTTAGAAGCAACCGGTGTTGACGGGCTGGAAATTAACCTTTACGCAGTTCCGGGGTATTTTGAAATAACCGGTGAATCGATTGAAGAAAAACAGGTTCAGGTGGTAAAAGCCGTAAAAAAGGCAGTAAAAATTCCGGTGAGCGTAAAAATCAGCCTTTTTTATTCCAATCCGTTGAACTTCATTAAGAAAATTGATGAAGCCGGTGCCGACGCTTATGTTCTTTTTAACCGGTTTTTCCAACCCGAAATAGATATCGAAAAAGAGGAGTTCCATTTTCCCTGGGAATTAAGCAGCCCTAAAGATCATATGGTAGCGCTGAGGTTTGCCGGTTTGCTATACAATAATCTCGATGGCGACGTTTGTGCCAGCCGGGGTATCTACAATTCGAAAGACGTGATTAAAATGATTCTGGCCGGTGCAGATACCATTCAACTCGTAAGCACCATTTACAAAAACGGCCCGTCGGTTGTAGCCGATATACTGAAAGATTTGAATGAGTGGATGGATGAAAAAGAGTATAAATCACTGGATGATTTCAGGGGAAAACTTTCACGAAAAAATATGAAAGACCCGTTTACTTATCAGCGTGCACAATACATCGATATTCTCATGAATTCGGAAGATATTTTCAATAAATACCCGATGAGGTAAAAAAGTATTTCAAAAAAATAAGGAAAGCAGGGATCAGTTGGTTCCTGCTTTTTTTATAGCCTTTTTGGGCACATCAGAAACTGAATGTTTACTGCTGAATATTACCCAAAAATCAACTACCATCGTGGTAATTGTATTTTACCGGCTTTCTAAGCATTTCTGAATTTAAGAATAAGCAAAATCTCCTTTTGGTTTAAGGCGCTGATAGGGTGATTGAACGGAACAGAATCTTTTACTTTGTAGTGTACAAAAAAGCAAAGGCAACGTTTAAAAAGATATTTAAAATACGATGGGAAAAATTAAGGACAAACTGATTTTTCCGTTACAAACCCAAAATTGATAAAACAGGAAAAGGTAGCGAGGACGCTTAACAAAATACCGTGTCGGATTAATTTTCGTCACGGTTTTTTGTTTTAGTACCATTAGGTATGCTAAACGTATTCCACTTTTACCTTCTTGAAAAATTTATTGGTCAGGATTTTAACAATCCGTTTTACTACAAATTTACGCAGTTCCAGTTCCAGTGGCTGTTCCGGATCCTGGTGTGCCCAGTTGATGCGCGTACCAACAACAATATCGATAATATCGTGTTGAAGCAGCAGTTTTACTACTTTCTCAGCCGGACTGTCCAGCAGGCGGGTGTCGCTGTTATAATTTTCGAGAATTTCTTCCACTTTTCCAAGTGTAAGAATACCTTCTGTAATCATTTCAAAACCTTCCATTTTTGCAGGAGGTGGCAATGCATACGGATTTTTTGCGGCATGTTCTATTTCCACTTCCATATTCAGTTCGCGGGCAATAATTTCAGCGGTAGTACCTCCGCAAATTATTTTTTTACCATTAAAATCCCTTATGCGATCCACAAAATCATAATCTTTGATTTTATAGAACGGCGGGCCGGTAATAAGCATAAAATTCCGGGGTTCCCTAAAATAAATAACGCCGCAGGTAATATCGTCCTTCACCTCAAAATTATCGTTCATCGATGCCTGGTTGACAATTTTACGGGCTAATTTTGTAGCTGAAATGTCGGGCATGCGGTTTATCTGGTTTTGGGCAAATTCATGAATATTTTCCAGTCCCCATCCCATCGGGTATCGGTTGTTTCCCAGTCCCGACTGTGTTACGCCATCGGTCACAAAAATCATTTTATCCTCTTTTTTAGCCCTGAACTCTCGGCAGCGCAATAATTTACCCACGTTTTCCTTTCCCCTCACTTCCAGTTCATATTCCCTGGGTTGATAAGGTTTGCCGTTTCTGAAAATCAAAACCGGCGGGTTGTCGTAGTTAATGATGCGAACTTTTCCGTCGGTTTCAATCTCAATAATTGTAAACGTGGCATAGCTCTCTTTTCCGTCGCTGCTTTTTGGGAGGGCTTCCATAATAATTTTTGCTGAAATTTCGGGTTTGGTATGAAACATGGCGTATTTCAGTGCCATTGTTGCTGTAAGTGTGGCCAGCACACTGGCTTTTATTCCATGCCCGATACCGTCGCTTAACACCAGAATTGTCTGGCCTTCTTCTCTGAAAATGTCAGACTGAAAAACATCACCGCAGGCAATTTCGCCTTTTGGCCGCTTTTGCTGAACATCTATTTCAACATGATAATCGGTTTTATTTGTCATCTCCATACCGGTGTGATTGTATTATTGAATTCAACAATTCTTCAGTTTCAGCAGCATTTTCACCCAGCAGATAAGCAATTTTTTGCACAGTTTCAATATTTTGCTCTTTAATTCGCTGGGCTCTGTTAATAATTTCATCGCGCACCAAAAGCGGGGCCGACATGTCGCGGATAACCGCCCCAACCACTTTGTTCTTAAATAAAGTTACCACAGAAACATGAAGCAGCCTGTTGTTGAACCTGATATCGCGTTCCAGCATTTCTTCGCCGGAATTCAGGATGCTCAAAAGCATTTTAAAAATCACTTCGGGTACCAGCACTTTTACGTCGGCACCTTTCAATCCGGGGATTGTTTCAAACAGTTCAGTTGTTTCTTCACCCATCAGGCGGGCAAAGCTTTCGTTTGAATCAATTACTTTGCGGTTTTGATCCATCAGTATGATTCCCAAATTGATTTTATGCATCATGTGCGAAGAAACCTCCATGGACTGCTGTGCCTTTTCAAGTCGTCTTTCGGTTTTTTTCAGTTTGGTTATGTCGTTTATCGATCCTACAATTCCTACTATATTATTATCGTTATCACGTATAACCGCTTTGTTGAGCACCACAATTAGTTTTGTGCCGTCTTTTTGCTTAACTTCTGTTTCGTAAACCTGAACATCGGGGTGGGCAATCAACTCCTTGTCGCGCCCCGAAAAAATATCTGCCATTTCTTTCGTGTGAATTTCATAAACCGATTTCCCGATGATTTGCGCTTTTGGTCTCCCGGTAAACTGTTCATGTGCTTTGTTGCACATTTGGTAAACGCCTTTTAAATCGCGGTAAAAAATGGGGATGGGCAGTCCATCAATAATTTTTTGGTAGAATTCAGGATCATCGATGTTGCCGGTCAGAAATGATTTTTTATCGTATATCATAATTCAGGTTTTAATTCATTTAATTTTTTTGATTGGTTAAAGTAAGAAATAAATGCTTTATTTCAATTCATTTTAAATCATCTTTTAAAACAGGAAATCTTGATTTTTAACAGGATTTTAAAATTCTGTTCGGTTATCTTTGTGGTACTTGCGTATTGTAAATAGCTTAATATTACTGAAAAAGAGAACTGTGAAAATTAGTGAAATTATTCGTCATACCGAGGCCAAAATTTCTGCAGGAAATTTAACCGACGACAAAAATATGGAAAAAGCATTCAGCTCCGATTTAATGAGCGATGTGTTAACACTCGACGAGGAAAATATCCTGCTGATATCGGGACTGGCCAATGTGCAGTTAATTCGCACTGCCGAAATGGCCGACATCAGCGCGGTTTTGCTGGCGCGAAATAAAAAGGCCACCCCCGATATGGTTGAACTGGCCAATGAAAACGGGCTGATAATACTGGAAACCCCGTATTCGATTTACAAAGCCAGTGGTGTTCTTTATTCAAACGGATTAAAAGAGGTGTATTAATGGCACTCAAACTGGATTTTATAATTGAGGGGGGGAACTTTTCAAAAGCCGGAAAAGCATCGAGCCAGATTAAAAAAGTACTGAAACAGCTCGATATCGATACTAAAATTATAAAATCCATAGTTGTTGCCATATACGAAGCCGAGGTTAATGTTGCAGCACATGCTTACAGCGGAAAACTTACTGCCACCATTAGTGAAAATGAAATTGAAGTGGTGGTTGCCGATGAAGGTCCGGGCATTGAGGACGTAAGCAAAGCCATGGAAGCCGGTTTTTCAACTGCCTCGAAAGAAGTGCGCGAGATGGGATTTGGCGCCGGAATGGGATTGCCAAATATTAAAAAGAACACCGATGAAATGAAAATCGAGAGCAAAGTGGGAGAGGGGACAACCCTCCGGTTTAAATGTTTTTACTGATGGAAAAAGAACGAAAATACCATGCAATCAGAGTCGATACCGAAAAGTGTTTTGGATGCACGCACTGTATGAAAATCTGCCCCACCGAGGCCATCCGAATTGAAAACGGAGTAGCATCCATAAATAACCAGCGCTGTGTGGATTGCGGAAACTGTTTGCGTGCCTGCCCGGTGGATG
This sequence comes from uncultured Tangfeifania sp., assembly GCA_964443035.1. Classification (GTDB taxonomy): domain Bacteria; phylum Bacteroidota; class Bacteroidia; order Bacteroidales; family Prolixibacteraceae; genus Tangfeifania. The sequence goes on along the minus strand of CAYUBV010000001.1, from coordinate 14,014 downwards.
CGTTTTATGTGGAGCAGGATGAACTTAGCCAGATTAACGGTTACAAGTACCGTGTCGTTTTGTTTCCTTCGGTTTTTATAGGTCAGTTCCCGGAAATTTATTCCGAAGGTCAGATTTATGAAGCATTGCTTGAATTGGGCTTCACGCACATTTTTGAGGTGGAACAGCCTGCAGGCTGGCTCATGGAATCAATAAAAGACAACTACCGAGAAAATACGGATCGCCCGCTGATTTCTTCATTTTGCCCGGCTGCTGTCCGGTTGGTCCAAATAAAATATCCGTCGCTGGCTGATAATATTGTAAAGAGAAAAGCACCCCACGATTTGGCAGCTCATTTTGCCATTGAACAATTGAAAAAACAAGGTGCAAAAGAAGATGAGATCGGATTGTTTTACGTGTCTCCGTGTTCGGCTAAAATGGCGGCAGTAAACCAGCCGGTTGCTGAAAAGGAGTCGATTCTAACCGGAATCATCAATATGCAGGATTTATACAACCGGATTCTGAAGCTGATTCCTTCCCATGAAAAAACCGATACTTCAAAATTCAGGGAAAACCTGAGTCGCGAAGGAATTTTGTGGAGTTTGCCGCGCGGTGAAACAGCCTGGTTCCGAAAAAAATCGATGGCCATCGACGGGATTCACAACGTGGTGAAATTTTTGGAACGACTGGAAAACGACGAAGTTCCGGAGCTCGATTTTCTGGAGCTGAAATCGTGCAACCAGGGATGCGCGGGCGGAATTTTACTCACCGGCAACCGGTTTTTAACGGTTGAACGTCTGCAAAAAAGAGCAGCCCGCTATCCGAGGGCTTCGCAATTAAATATGCCGGAAGACGAAAAATCTCTGGTAAAGGAAAAACTTGTTTCGGATAAAATTCAGCCGCAGCACGTTTTTATTCTGGATAAAGATCGTTCGAAAGCAATAGAAAAACTACAGCGGATAAACAATATTCTCTGCCAGTTGCCCGGCCTCGACTGCGGTGGTTGCGGCGCACCCAACTGCCATGCACTTGCCGAAGACCTGGTGCAGGGAAAAGCCAGGATGACTGACTGTGTTTTTCTTCAATGTAAATATGTAAAAGAGCAAAAAACTAATTCGCAAAAAGCCTATAAAAACCTGGAGAAAACATGGGGTGAAAAACGTTTTGAGGCCGATTGCAATAAAAAAGGAGGAAGAAATGAAGGTTTCTGATTTGGTGAAAAAATACAACCTGAAAGTTTTTTCGGGAGAACTGGGATTGAACAACGAAATTTCAGGAGGATATGTGTCCGACTTACTGAGCGATGTAATGGGAAATGCTGCTGAAAATGAAGTATGGATTACCCTGCAAACGCATCAGAATGTGATGGCCATTGCTTCGCTGAAAGACCTGGCAGCAGTTATTCTGGTAAAAGGGTTGGAGCCCGACGAGGATACGCTGGAACACAGCAACGAAGAAGGTGTTCCGCTGCTTGGCACTTCCATGCAAACTTTTGAAATGGCCGGGAAATTATTTAACGATTTAAATACTACGTGATGCAGCAGTTCCGGGCCGATTTACATATCCATACGTTATTGTCGCCCTGCGGAGATGTGGAAATGACTCCCCGGAATATTGTGCAGAAAGCCAAAGCCAGCCGCCTCGATATTATTGGGATTACCGATCACAATTCAACAAAAAATGCCCTGCTGGTTAAAAAACTCGCCGAAAAAGAGGGGCTTTTTGTATTGACCGGCGCCGAAGTTACCACTCGCGAAGAAGTGCACTGCCTGGCGTTTTTTGAAACAGAAGAGCAGTTGAGCCAGTTTCAGCAATACATCGATGAAAATATTACCAAGATCCCGAACGATGAAGAATATTTTGGCTACCAGCCTGTAATCGATGAGGATGAGAATATTCTGGAAATGATTCCGTATTATTTGCCGGCTGCTTTAAAACAGGGAATTACAAAGGTGCAGCAAAAAGTTGAATCACTGAATGGCCTGTTTATTCCGGCCCATATCGACCGTTCTGTTAACGGTATATTAAGTCAGCTTGGCTTCATTCCGCCCGGTTTAAAGTTCGATGCACTGGGACTTTCGAAACATGGTTCTGAAAAAGATGTTGAACAACAATATGTTTTACAAAACAAAATCACCCTAATCCGCAATTCCGATGCCCATTATGTGGAACAAATTGGCGAAATTTACTCCCT
>CAYUBV010000001.1:0-11741 GCA_964443035.1 uncultured Tangfeifania sp. | reverse complement strand
ATATCGACCGGCCTCCGTTGGGCGATATTTGGGATACCTGGTTTTATACATTGCTGAGCAATACACATATTCGGCTGGTATATAAGCATCAAACCATTTTCGGAAATTTTGAAATTGATTCAAAAGAAATTCTGGATATGCTGGAAGGAATTTCACTTCAGCAAAAAGAAGTAAAAGAAGCCGTTATTGAATTGATAATAAATAATTTAAAAGAAATTAAAGTAATAAAGTAAATACATTCTTATAACTATGACAAAAATAAAATCAGTGGCTGACCTTCGGAAAATTAAAGAAGAAGTGCAGTCGAAAATTAAATTACGCGAAAACAGCGATCATCCCGAGCAGCTTGTGCAGGTGAAGGTGGGAATGGCTACCTGCGGAATTGCTTCAGGCGCCAAGGAAACCATGAAATATTTTGTGGAAGAACTTGAACAGCAGGCCATCGATGCCATAGTTACCCAAACCGGATGCATGGGTTACTGTTACGCCGAGCCAACAGTAGAAGTTACTTTGCCCGGAAAAGACCCGGTAGTTTTTGGCTATGTGAATAAAGAAAAAGCCCGGGAAATTATCGATGTTTACATCAAGCGCGGGGAATTGATCGACGGCGTGATTCCGATTACATTTAAAACCATTGACGAATAATTAATTTTCAACTAACTGGTTATGACCGATTATAAAAATCACTTGCTCGTTTGCGGCGGAACCGGCTGTAAAGCAGCAGAAAGTGACGAAATAAAAAAATCATTTAATGAATTGATCGACGAACTGGGCATGGAAGATGAAGTCCAGGTGGTGTTTACCGGGTGTTTCGGTTTCTGCGAAAAAGGGCCCATTGTAAAAGTATTGCCCGACAATACATTTTATGTAAATGTGAAACCGGAAGATGCCGGGGAAATTGTAAAGGAGCACCTTATAAAAGGCAGGCAGGTGGAGCGTTTGCTTTACAAAGATCCGGTTACCGAAGAAAAGATCAGCGATTCGAAAAGCATGGATTTCTATAAAAAGCAAATGCGGATTGCGCTTCGGAACTGTGGTTTTATCAATCCTGAAAGCATCGACGAATACATATCGCGCGACGGTTACGAGGCGTTGGGAAAATGCCTCGGTGAAATGACACCCGAAGAAACCATTAAAGAGGTGAAAGATTCAGGCCTGCGGGGCCGCGGTGGCGGTGGTTTCCCTACCGGATTGAAATGGGAAATTACGCGCAATGTTGAGTCGGATCAAAAATACGTGGTTTGCAATGCCGACGAAGGCGATCCCGGTGCATTTATGGACCGTTCCATTCTCGAAGGCGACCCGCATTCGGTAATTGAAGCGATGGCCATTTGTGGTTACTGCATAGGCGCCGATAAAGGCTTGGTTTACATCAGGGCCGAATATCCGCTGGCTATTGAGCGGTTGAAAACTGCACTTAACCAGGCACGCGAATACGGTTTGCTCGGCGAAGATATAATGGGAACCGGTTTTAATTTCGATATCGATATCCGTCTTGGGGCCGGAGCTTTTGTTTGCGGCGAAGAAACTGCGCTCATCCATTCAATGGAAGGTTTGCGCGGAGAGCCTACTTTTAAGCCGCCGTTCCCCTCTGTCTCAGGATTCCTGGGCAAGCCGACCAACGTAAACAACGTTGAAACCTTTGCAAATATTCCGGTTATTCTGAATAAAGGAGCTTCCTGGTTCAATAAAATCGGTACTGAAAAATCAAAAGGAACCAAGGTTTTTGCCCTGGCCGGAAAAATCAATAATGTAGGTTTGATTGAAGTTCCGATGGGAACCACACTTCGCGAAGTAATTTACGACATCGGCGGTGGTATTAAAGACGGTAAAGAATTTAAATCTGTTCAGACCGGCGGCCCGTCGGGAGGGTGTTTAACCAAAGATTTTCTGGATACACCCATCGATTACGATAACCTTATTGCAGCCGGTTCGATGATGGGATCGGGCGGAATGATTGTGATGGACGAAGACGACTGCATGGTTTCCATTGCCAAATTTTACCTTGAATTTACCCTGGAAGAATCCTGCGGAAAATGTTCGCCCTGCCGCATTGGCAATAAACGGCTTTACGAAATTCTGGAAACCATTACCAAAGGAAGCGGGAAAGAAGAGGATCTCGAGCGCCTGAAATTGCTGAGCAATGTTATTAAAGATACTTCGCTCTGCGGCCTTGGGCAGTCGTCTCCCAACCCGGTGCTTTCTACAATTCTCAACTTCGAAGATGAATACCTGGCGCATGTTACCGACGGAAGATGTCCGGCTGGTCAGTGTAAAGCGCTGCTCAAATACGAAATCATCGAGGATTTGTGTACCGGCTGTACGCTTTGCTTCCGCAATTGCCCGGTTGGTGCAATTACCGGCGAACGGCGGCAACCGCACTACATCGATCAGTCGCTGTGTATCAAATGCGGGGCCTGCTACGATAAATGCAAGTTCAATGCAATTAAACTTTCCTAATTCTGAAAATGATTTACAATGGATACAGTACAATTAACAATAGATAAAAAACCACTGGTAGTTAAAAAAGGAACTACTGTTTTGGAAGCGGCAAAAGGAATTGGGATTCACATCCCCACACTTTGTCACATGAAACTCGATGATTTGAATATTGAAAACAAGCCCGGTGGCTGCCGTGTTTGCGTGGTTGAAGTTGAAGGAAGAAGAAATCTTGCACCGGCCTGCTGCACCGAAGTGACTGAAGGCATGATTGTTAATTCTCATTCAATTCGTGCAATTAATGCCCGCCGCACTGTAGTTGAACTTATTCTTTCTGATCATCCGGCCGACTGCCTGATTTGTGCAAAATCGGGTAATTGTGAGTTGCAGGATATGGCGCATCATCTGGGCATCAGGGAAATTCACTACAAGGGAGAACAATCTACTTACCGCGAAGATACCTCACCGGCCATCATTCGCGATATAGATAAGTGCATTATGTGCCGCCGCTGCGAAATGATGTGTAACGAAGTTCAAACCGTTGGTGTGCTTTCAGCAATAAACCGCGGTTTTGAAGCGGTTGTTTCACCTGCTTTCGAAATGAACCTCGACCACTCTGTTTGTACTTACTGCGGACAGTGTGTGGCAGTTTGTCCAACCGGGGCATTAACCGAAGTTGACCAAACCAGTCATGTAGTGCGGGCATTGTCCGACCCTTCAAAAACGGTAATTGTGCAAACCGCTCCGGCGGTGCGGGCTGCCCTGGGTGAAGAGTTCGGCATGGAACCCGGCTCGCTGGTAACCGGCAAACTGGTTGCTGCGTTGCGCAGACTTGGTTTCGACCGTGTTTTCGATACCGATTTTGCTGCCGACCTCACCATTATGGAGGAAGGAACTGAACTGCTGAATCGTTTGTCGAAATTTCTAAAAGGCGATAAAGATGTGCAGCTTCCTATTTTAACTTCCTGTTGCCCGGCATGGGTGAAGTTTTTTGAGCACCATTTCCCGCAACTAAAAGATGTTCCGTCTACGGCGCGCTCGCCGCAGCAAATGTTCGGAAGCGTTGCCAAAACTTATTTTGCCGAACAGATGGAAATTAAGCGCGAAGATTTGGTGGTGGTTTCAATTATGCCGTGCGTTGCGAAAAAATATGAGTGTGGCCGCGATGAGTTTAAGGTCGACGACAATCCAGATGTAGATTATGCAATTACCACACGCGAGCTGGCATCGCTTATAAAACTGGCAAACATCAATTTCACCAGGTTGCCCGATGAAGAATTTGACCTGCCGCTGGGCGAATCGACGGGTGCAGGAGTAATTTTCGGTACAACCGGCGGTGTAATCGAGGCTGCTGTTCGTACTGCTTACGAAATGCACACAAAGAAAAGTTTGCCAAATGTTGATTTTAATGAATTGCGCGGGATGGAAGGAATCAGGCAGGCAACCATTGATTTTGACGGGCTTCCCATTAATATCGGAATTGCACACGGACTGGGAAATGCCCGGGAATTGCTCAAGAGAATTGAAGCAGGCGAAAGTGAATTCCATGCCATAGAAATTATGAGCTGCCCCGGCGGATGTATCGGAGGCGGCGGCCAGCCATATCACCATGGCAATGCCGATGTGCTGAAAAAGCGCCAAAAGGCAATTTACCAGGAAGATGGTAAAAAGAAAATCAGAAAATCACACGAGAATCCGTATATCATTAAATTATACGAAGAATTTCTTGGAGAACCGATGAGCGAAAAAGCGCATCATCTGCTGCATACTGAATATTTTGACAGGACTTAAAAAAACAAAAAAATGCCAAAAATAAAACTTGCTGAAGATACGATACAACAAATACAAGCGATTTGTGCCGAATATGGCAACAAGGAAGGCGAACTTATCAACGTGTTGCACAAGGTTCAAAACAGGCTGGGGTATCTTCCTGCTGAAGTGCAGGAAGTTATTGCCCGCGAATTGAAAGCTTCGGTAGCCAAAGTTTATGGAGTTGTAACTTTTTACAGCTTTTTTACGATGGTTCCCATGGGTGAATTCCCGATTTCAATTTGTATGGGTACAGCCTGTTATGTAAGGGGTGCCGAACAGGTTTTGAGTGAATTCAAGCGCCAGTTAAAGGTTGAAGTTGGGGAATCAACCGGCGACGGAAAATTCTCGCTGAACTGCCTTCGGTGTGTGGGTGCTTGTGGGCTCGCACCCGTTGTGATGGTGGGCGAAAAAGTGTATGGACGGGTAGCTCCTACACAGGTTATTGACATCATTAAAGAATACCGCGGAGGTTGTCCGTCGGAAGAGGCAAAAACAGCTTGAGTTTGTTTTTGTACGAAGTCCCGGTCTCAAAAAAAGTACATCATGTCAATCCCTCCAAATGTCAAAAACTGTCATTTCGACGAGTATCCGAGGAGAAATCTCACCTTTAAAAACAGATTTCTCATCCGCCAGCCGGCGGATTGCCAATGACAGATTTTCAGATAAGACCCTGAACCAAGTTCAGGGTGACGTTCTAAATGAAAGCAGTCAATAACCATAGAACGTCCTGCTGTCCGCCAGTTGGCGGATTCAGCATCTCTGTCATTTACTCGTTATGCCCAACAAAATTTGGTAAACACTGAAATGACAAAATAAAATTGACATGACACTGTAAATAAATTCCAACAACTAATTTTTGAATTTTTGAATTTGGAATTTGCTTTTTGGTGCTTCTAAAGATATTCTCCCCAGCGCTTTATTAAATCTTTCCGGCAGCTTTCAGCCAGATTGGGATCATCCACTGTTTTTCGGACAAAATTTTCCTGAAATTCATTGGTGTAAAGCAGTTCGAATGTTTTTTGAACGGAAACAGCATCTTGTTTTTGTATGCGGGTTATTTCATCCCCGGCTTTTACCTCTCCTTTTTCCAGGATTCGAAAGTAGATTCCCGAAAATCCGGAATCGACAAATTGCCTGACAATTTTTTGTGTTCCGAATCGCACACCCAGTTTAAAACAGGGCTGACGGGGTTGCGTTACCTGCACCCGGGCTTCTCCAATTTGAAAAACATCGCCTATGAAAATTTCAGCCTCGTTCAATCCTTCCACCGTCAGATTTTCGCCAAAAATTCCGTTATGAAAATCAATTTCAGGATAAAGATTTTGCCAGTAACGGTAATGATCTGCCGAATAGGAGTAGCACGCTTTATCTGCTCCGCCGTGGTGTTTGCGGTCGATGACATGGTCATTTTTCACGTCATCGGTTTCCAGGAATATCGATCCGTCAACCGGGTATTTATAAATGCCTGTTTTAATAGCCTTCCCACGCCATTTAATGGTTACGGTTTTTCCAATATTTACAGATACAATCTTCATTTATCAGGTTTTGTTTTTTTTCCTTCTGGAGATCAACAGGGGGCTTTTTTTAAGCAATCTTTCGTTCTTTTTTAATGTTTTCGTACGCGTGGCTTACTTGCTGGAATTTATCTTTTGCCGCTTTCTGGAAATCATTTCCCAGATGACTGACTTTATCCGGGTGGTATTTCATGGCCATGCGCCGGTAAGCTTTTTTCAGTTCTTCGTTTGACGCACCTGGTTCAATTTCGAGTATTTTGTAATCGGCATCGATGTTTCGCACAAACATGGCCTGAATCGATTCAAAGTCACTTCTCCCGATGCCCATTTGCATGCCAATGTTTTCGATGACTTTGCGTTCGGTTTCATCCACATGGCCGTCGGCCTGGGCAATGCCAAATAAAAAGTGTAACAATTGCAAACGGGCCGAATAATTCATGTTCATTTGAATTTGCCGGCAGACTTCATTCACCGGGATGGATTGCTTCAGAATATCACGTAACATTTTTACTCCTTCTTGTGCAGAAGCAGTTCCGAAATTCTGCACCATAAATTTTTTCACGTAATCCAGTTCCGATTTTGTAACTTTTCCGTCGGCTTTCATCACGGCAGCGGTCAGAACCAGCAAACTCATTATATAACCTCCGGCAGTGGTTCTGCCAGAATAGCCGGTAGTTCTGCCTCTTCCGGTTTGCAATTCGGTTGACGACCCATCAACAATCGAACCGATGATGAAACCAAAAATAGCTCCAATCGGGCCTCCCATGGCCCATCCTAATCCTCCGCCAATCCATTTACCAAATTTTGCCATATTTTCTTAGGTTTTTATCTGTTTCAATTATTTTGGGTATCAGCAGTTGTTGGTTGTTATTTTTTAACACAAGCGTAGCCAGTTTTTGTTTTTTTTTGTCCGGCATCTGGTTTTTCATTCGCTCTTCCACCTGCTGCCGGCTCACTCCGTCGCGCTTCATTACCCATTTTATTCGTTGTTCGCGCGGGGCAGAAACCAATATGGTGTAATCCATCATTTTATAAAAATCGCTCTCAAACAGAATGGCTGCTTCGTGCATTACATAAGGATACTGGTCGTTTTTGGCCACCCACTTTTTAAATTCGTCGCGAACTGCCGGATGAACCAACTGATTCATTTTTTTGAGCTGCGATTCATCGTTAAAAATAATTTCAGCCAGTTTTTTCCGGTCGATAGTTTCGTTTTCGGTGTAAATGTTCCGGCCAAACTGACGAACAAGTTCTGATTTTATTTCAGGATGCGTGTTGAGCAATTCTTTGGCTACTTTATCAGCATCGAAAACAGGTACTTTCAGCAACTTAAAAACAGTGCAAACTGTTGATTTTCCGCTTCCGATTCCTCCGGTAATTCCAATGATTAGCGCCATTCTGAAGTTGCTTTAATCGGTTTCAATTAGAAATTCAACAGCCTGTGGCGAAATACGACGTAGCTGAATGAAAGGTGGTTTTGATTCAATATTTATTTCAAGGGTTTCAGTATTGTGATCTGCCTCGTTGTAATCGACAAAAGCTCTGAAATCGGCAGCCGTTATATTTTCGTATTCACTCATGCCCACCAAAAATGAAACTTTTACTTCCGAAGGAAACAGTTTTATGTTCAAATCTTCCGGTTTGTTTCTTACCTGCACAGGCACGCTTATTTCTTTTTCGGTGAATCTTTCAACCGGTATTTGCAGGGTTGTTTTTTTCTGTGAAATGTCGGTATTTTCAGGATGATTTATTTTCAGCGTTTTTTTAATGTCTGAATCGATGCCTTTTATTTCTGCGAATTCTGTTTCCAGGCTTTGAAGTGTGTCGAGAACCGAAGCCGGGCCTGAAATTTGCACACTTTCAGGTGAGAATGCAACGGGCCCTTTTTGGAAAAACTGAGATTTAAAGTCAGTTTTTATATTTGCTTCAACAGGAACTGTTTTGCTTTCAAGACTGTCGAAAATAAGGGTTAATACCTTTGGTGTAATATCGGTGATGGTTATTTCGCCGCTCACCTGCTCTGAAATGCGGTTGATTAAATTTTGAGTCTGGACAGTAACAATGTTTTCGAATCCGTCTTCCTCCTGCCTGATTGTAGTTAAATCAAGAATAACAGGGGAAGCAGACAGCGATAGCTTATGACGCAGGAGCGAAAAACCATAAGCGTTGACTTGTAACTGAAACTTTGCCGGAGGATTGCTGGTTAAAAACATATTCTGCGGAGGATTCACATACCGTACAGGATACGAAACAGTTGTGGTGTAATCTTTACTCAACGCATTTAAGAACCAGAGAGCCGTGGCCAGAAAAAGACACAGGACAAAAATTAAAATCCTTCGGTCGTTTTTAATTTTCTCCAGACTTAATGAACCCAATATTTCCGAGAGTTTATTTTTCATTGTTACCAGTTGGATAATGACAAAATTAAGCATTTATGTCAATTGGACTTCATCCATTCTTTTTTTATTCTTTTTCTTAATCAGTGTTACCGGTTTTTTTTGAAATTCTGGAAATCCTCAGTTTCCCTTTGGGAATATTGAACTATTTATCGAAAAATGAACCTTCAGGCCGCTAAAAATTGTACTTTTGGAAAAAATAAAATAGAAATACACATCGAATTATAAAGTCACCGAAACATGAAAATAGTAGTTGTTGGAACAGGTTATGTTGGTTTGGTTTCAGGAACCTGCTTTGCCGAAACTGGCGTTAATGTAGTTTGCGTTGATATAGATAAACGCAAAATTGATATGTTGAATAACGGGCAGATTCCTATTTATGAACCCGGACTGGAAGATATTTACAGGCGAAACGTTGAAAAAGGAAGGCTGTCTTTTACAACCGACCTCGGCGGAAGCCTCGAAAATGTTGAAGCAGTGTTTATTGCCGTTGGAACACCACCCGGTGAAGACGGCAGCGCCGATTTGAAATATGTGCTGGAAGTTGCCCGCGAAATTGGCAAAAACATGGACCACTACATGGTGGTGGCTACAAAAAGTACGGTACCCGTTGGTACTTCGGTGAAAGTGAAAAATGCCATTCAGGAAGAATTGCAAAAACGTGAGGTGGAAATACCTTTTGATGTGGCCTCTAATCCCGAATTTTTAAAAGAAGGCAGTGCAATCCAGGATTTTTTGCGTCCCGATCGGATTGTTATCGGAACTGAGTCGGAACAGGCTATTAAAGTAATGAAACGCTTGTACAAGCCGTTTTTGCTGAACGGCCATCCAATTCTGTTTATGGACATTATCTCGTCTGAAATGACCAAATACGCAGCCAACTCGATGCTGGCCACCCGGATTAGTTTTATAAACGATATTGCCAACCTTTGCGAAATTTTGGGAGCCGATATCGATGCCGTTCGCAGAGGAATTGGTTCCGATCCGCGAATCGGCAACAAATTTATCTATCCGGGAACAGGTTACGGAGGTTCCTGTTTTCCGAAGGATGTGCAGGCGCTTATTCGCACTGCCGATGATAAGGGGTATTCACTCGATATTCTGAAAGCAGTGGAAGCAGTAAATTACCGGCAAAAATCGACGCTGTTCAATAAAATACAAAATCATTTTAAGGGTGATTTAAAAGGGCGGAAATTTGCATTGTGGGGACTGGCCTTTAAACCCAAAACCGATGATATGCGCGAAGCACCGTCGCTGGTAATTATTGAAAAACTGCTCGAAGCAGGGGCTTCAGTTACGGCTTACGACCCGGTTGCCATGGACGAAGCACATAAAATTCTGGGTGATAAAATTACTTATGCAAAAGATGAATACGATGCCTGTATCGATGCCGATGCCATTGTGCTGGTGACGGAATGGTCCGAATTCCGTTTGCCTAATTTTCGGGTTCTCGAACGCCTCTTAAAGTATAGAATTATTTTTGACGGCAGAAATATTTATGATCCTGCAGAGCTGGCAGAACTTAGTTATACTTATTATCCGATTGGCCGTAATGCAGTTAAAAGTTAAATTATGAAACGAATTTTGGTAACAGGTGGCGCCGGTTTTGTAGGTTCACATTTGTGCGAATACCTTTTAAAACAGGGAAATGAAGTAATCTGCCTCGATAATTATTTTACCGGGAAAAAGGAAAAGATTATTCATCTTGTCGATAATCCATATTTTGAAGTGGTCCGGCACGATGTTACCATGCCGTATTACATCGAAGTAGATGAGATTTATAACCTGGCATGTCCGGCTTCACCCATTCACTACCAGTACAACCCGATAAAAACCATCAAAACTTCGGTAATGGGAGCCATTAACATGCTTGGGCTCGCGAAGCGGATAAAAGCAAAAATTCTGCAGGCTTCAACAAGCGAAGTTTATGGCGATCCTGAAATTCATCCTCAACCTGAAAATTACTGGGGAAATGCAAATCCGATTGGTGTGAGATCATGTTACGATGAAGGAAAACGGTGCGCCGAATCACTGTTTGTGAATTACCATCAGCAGAACGATGTCCGGATAAAAATCATCCGGATTTTCAATACTTACGGACCTAAAATGGAACCCGACGACGGCAGGGTGGTTTCCAACTTTATTATGCAGGCGCTTCAAAATAAAGACATTACCATTTTTGGCGACGGAAAACAAACGCGCAGCTTTCAGTATGTGAGCGATTTAACAGAGGCAATGACACGGATGATGAGTACGGATGATTCGTTCACCGGTCCTGTAAATATTGGAAATCCCGGCGAATTTACCATGCTCGAACTCGCCAGTGAAATTATTGATATAACAGGTTCCAAGTCAAAAATTACCTATTTGCCGTTGCCCGAGGACGATCCGGTACAACGCCAGCCCGATATTTCACTGGCCCGGGGAAAACTGAACAACTGGGAACCTGTGGTGCCGTTGCGCGACGGACTGCAAAAAACCGTGGAGTATTTTGACAGGTTATTAAAAGAAAAAAAGTAAATAAAAAAGGCTGCATCAGCAGCCTTTTCATTGTGATCCCACCGGGACTTATTTTATTTTTTTTGGTATTTCAGATATTTGTTTAAATATTCTGTTGTTCAGTTGTTTAGGCTGGTTTTTGTTTTGGCTTTTTCAGCCTGTTTTTATGATTTTCTACAAAAAAGGATACAGAAAGGATACATTTTTTTGTTACTTTTATACAGGAAAATCAAAGAACAGCTATGCCAAATATAATATTTTATCTCAACACCGGAGCTATAAATGATAAGGGAATGGCCCCGGTTATGGCAAAAATCATTCACAACAAAAAACGGTATTATAAAACAATTGCCAGGGTAAAAGCATTGCCAGAATTTAAAAACAAGAAAGGAGATGTTACAACCCGGGGCGACTGGAACGTTTTAAAATGCCGGATGAATCAAAACCATAAAAATGCAACCGATAACCGGCATAAAGAAATAAACACCACAATTAACCAGCTCGAGAAGATTAACCGTGAATTCAATGATTACCGTTTGCTCAACAACATCCCGGTAACAGAGCAGGCAATAAAAAACATTCTGAAAGGCATTGACCCGATCAGCGGTAAAAAGACAACAAACCGGCCGGTAACCACTTTTGAAGAAGCTTTTCAAAAGTGGCTGGATTATACCAAACAGAACAATGAACCCGGAACCTACCGGAAAAGGAAAACGGTTCATAAATTTTATGAGGACTTTCAGAAAGATACCGACACCGAAATAACATTTCACAATATCGATATGGTATTGTTTGACCGGCTGAAAGAATATGCCTACACAAAAAAGAAGTACGCACGAAACAACTTTGCAAAAACCATTAAGGTTTTAAAAATCTTTCTGAATTGGTGTGCTGCCAGGGATATTTTTACCGGCAGGGTACCAAAAGATTTTAGAGCCACTGAACGCGACATTACACCCATCACCTTGACCGTGGATGAATTTAAAACCCTGTATCACTTCAAATTTGATTCAAAGAAATACCAGAAGGTACGCGACATCTTCTGTTTTGGTTGTTTGACCGGTTTGCGCTATTCCGATTT